>DATKLQ010000276.1:0-11161 GCA_035542335.1 Ignavibacteriaceae bacterium
TCATCATTACCTGCAGATCGCTGCTTAGAGTTTTCAGCGCATCCATATCGATCCTTACGCCGGTTCTCTCCATATCTTCCAGGACAGGCACTAGAGGAAATTCAGCTCTATATGCCAGATCGGTTAAACCTTCTTTTTCAATTTCTCTGCTGAGAATTTCGTAAAGCTGTAAAGTTATGTCGGCATCTTCACAGGAATAGCAGGAGATGGAATTCAAATCTACGTCGAAAATTTTCGACGAGTCTTTTTTCGGACCCAGCAGATCAGATAAGGGGATGGGTTTATATTTAAGATATTTCTGCGCAAGCTCGTTCATCCCGTTTTTTTGATCCGGATCGATTAGATAGCTTGCAAGCATCGTATCGAAATGGAAATTCTCCAGTTCAATACCGATGTTCCTTAATGAGGCGATATCAAACTTTCCATTCTGACAGACTTTTTTAATTTTTTTATTTTCAAATACGGGTTTAAATACTTTAACAAAATCTTTAACAGGCAGCCGATCTTGTAAATTCTCTGAAGTAAATAATTCTCCTTCCGGGAAAGGATTTAAAGCCACATACCAGGCCTCGTGCGGTTTAGCCGAAAAAGAAACTCCCGCTAGTTTGGAAATATTATGGTTTAGTGCATTTGTTTCCGTATCGAATGCGAAAAGGGAAACCTTCAACAATTTTTCAGCAAGCTCTTCTGCAGATTTTTTATCTTTTATAAAGCAGTAATTAACTTTCGATGCATCATAAACCGAAAGCTCTTTATCTTCAATAGAAATTTCTTCTTCCGCTTTTTTGCCGTTCCAGTAAACTGTAAGCAGCCTGTTATACAGATTTTTGAATTCCAGCTCAACAAAAAGCTCACGCAGCTTATCAAAATCGGGCTGCCTGAATTTTATCTTTTCAAAATCAAAATCAACCGGAACTTCGCAATGTATAGTTGCCAATGCCTTGGAAAGAAAAGCTTTTTCTTTTCCTTCAAGCAATTTATTCTTCAGTGCAGGTTTTTCAATTTCATCGATATGCTCATATATTTCTTCGACGGAACCGTATTTCTGAATAAGCGGAACTGCAGATTTGGGTCCGACCCCTGCAACTCCGGGTATATTATCCGAGGAGTCTCCGATTAATGCAAGGTAATCAACCATCTGCTTCGGACTAAAGCCGAATTCTTCCTTAATCCTGTTTACATCATAAATAACTATTTCTTCGCCGCTTTTTCCGCCCGGACGGATTACTTTTACATTTTCATTTACAAGCTGATTTAAATCTTTATCGGGAGTAATTATAAAAGATTCCAATCCTTTTTCTTCGGCTTTGCAAACTGCGGTGCCGATAATGTCATCGGCTTCATATTTAGGCAGAACGTAAATCGGAATTTTAAGAGCATCAATTATTTCTTTTACCCTATCGAGCTGCGGGATCATGTCATCGGGCATTGCGTGTCTTGCCGCTTTATATTCGGTATACTGTTCATGCCGGAAAGTTTTTTCTCTTGCATCAAAAGCAACCGCAATATAATCCGGTTTGTTGTCCTCAAGAATTTTCAGAAGCTGATTGATAAAACCGTAAACTGCGGATGTAGGTTCGCCTTTGGATGTAACAAGCGGCCTGCCCATAAAAGCGAAATATGCTTTGTAGGCAAGCGCCATCGCATCGATTATTATAAATTTTTTGCTCATTAATTATTCCCAAATATTCCGCTGCACAGATTATTAATCTGTGCTACGGGGTTTCATTCCATTGATATTCCCTCGCCAAATAGGTATGGGGCCATTTTCTCCAATCATCAACTAAGCCTGCTTTAACGGGATTGTTGATTACATAATTTATAATATTATAAAGTTCAAGATTGCTTCTCACTAATCTGTCGAAACTCTCATCCTGCCAGAATCTGCCTTCTCTGTTCAACAATTTATTACAGCCTAATGCAGAAATTCTTTTTATAGACTGCATTATCTTGCTTATTCCCTTATTCTCCTTTAAAAGTCTGAAAACCAGATGCACGTGGTTAGGCATAACACAATAACAAATCAAAAAATAATCCTTTCCATCAGGAAAATTAAGACATATTTTTACTTCACATGCAAATTTATCATTTATTAAATAGTTTTCTCCATGTAATGAATTATCCAAATAATCATCATATTTCTTAAAAAATCTTTTTTGTCTTAAATCCAAATCATCCTTATCATATTTATTCAATTCTTTCTGGAATTCCTCTAAGACGGATAGAGGTATTGTTCCAGCAAGACGGAAAGTTATAAAATATACTCCTTCCCTGTAATATAAATGCGGAAGATTACGGCGATGAAATGTTTTTGATTTCATTTTCAATCCCCCTCCTCTATACAGATTAATAATCTGTGCTACCGTAAAACTTAATTTAATCTACTAATTTATGAAAATAATCCCCAAGGTGCAGGGAGAAAAAAACTCCGTAGCACAGATTAATAATCTGTGCTACGGGAGAAAATGCAAATTGAAGCACAGAAAAAATGTTCTTACATTATTAATAGCTTTAAACGGATTATTTTTCCAGTATGATGGGGAAATATGAATTTCAATTATTCTTCTTTTAAGGATATCCATTGCATGCGATTTAGAGTAAAATCTATTGTTTTGTCAATTCTTTTTTTAATAACATGCTCTTCAGCTCAGGTGAGAATAGCTGCAGACTCAGTATCCCCGCCGGTTTTCAGCCATAAACATGGATTTTACGATAATCCCTTTAATCTTGAGATAACATCTGATACTTCCGATGAAAAAATTTGTTATACAACAGACGGCAGTGAACCGGATCCTGATAACGGCACATTGTATAATTCACCCATAAAAATTGAGAAGACTGCTATTATCAGGGCAATTGCCGTAAATGCAGAAAACTTTAAGAGCAAAATTACAACATCAACGTATCTGTTCCTTGACGATATAATAAACCAGCCGAATAATCCCGAAGGATATCCCGAACAATGGGGAAAATATTTTGAAATTTCCGGGACCGCCTCTGCAGATTATGAAATGGATCCCGAAGTAACTCAGGATCCCCGTTACGCAGGTTTATTGAAAGATGCCCTGCTTCAAATCCCGACTATATCCATTGTGACTAATAAGGATAATCTGTTCTCAAGTAATCAGGATCCTGAAAAAGGCGGGATATATATCTATACCGGCAGCGAAGGCGGAACCGGCGATGGATGGGAACGCCCTGCTTCGGTAGAATTTTTTAAAAATAATGGGCAGGAGGATTTTCAGATTGATTGCGGATTAAGAATTCACGGCGGGGCCAGCCGTTATCCCGATAAGACTCCGAAACATTCTTTCCATCTTGCATTCAGGGAAGAATACGGAAAACCGAAATTAAAATTCCCGCTTTTCGGCGGTAATGCAGTTTCTTCTTTTAACTCTATTGTGCTCCGTGCGAACTATGGCAACACATGGCTTCACAGAAGCAGCAGCGAACGAAATCATACTCAGCTAATCCACGATACTTGGGGGAAAGACACTCAGCTCGATATGGGAAATCCGGCAGGGCACGGAATTTTTGTTCATCTGTATCTTAATGGAATCTACTGGGGAATATATAATCCGACTGAACAAATAGACGATGATTTTTGTGTTTCCTACTTTGGCGGCAATAAAGAAGATTATGACATAATTAAAGATTATAATGAAGTATTCAGCGGAAGCATTACCGCATGGAATAATATGATGAAGCTGGCAAGAGCCGGTTTAGCCGATAATGCAAATTACCAGAGGCTCCAGGGTAAAAATCCTGATGGTTCAATCAATCCTCAATATGAATCTTATCTCGATATAGAAAATTTTATTGATTACATGTTAATTAATTATTACGGATCAAACTGGGATTGGGATCATCATAACTGGATTGCAGTTAGAAACCGCGTTTACCCCGGTAAGGGATTTAAATTCTTCAGCTGGGATGCCGAACATATTTGTGAAAGTGTAACTGCCAGCAGCCTTGCTGTTTTTAATTCCAACCATCCGACAGAAATTTTCAGTCAGCTTATAAAGAATGCAGAATTTCGGCGTTTATTTGCAGACAGAGTTCAAATGCATTGCTATAACGGCGGTGCCTTAACGCCTGAAGCCGGTTTGGCAAGATGGATGAAGAGAGCAGATGAAATAGATCTTGCGATTATTGCAGAATCTGCCCGCTGGGGAGATTATAGAAGGGATGTTCACCGGTATTACCCGGACGGTCCTTTTGAATTATACACAAAAGAAAACTGGTCGGATGAATTGGCATTCATGCAGAATGAATTTTTTCCCCGGCGAACTGCAGAATTTATTAAGCAGCTGAGAGAAGCTGATTTATTTCCTTCAATTAATGCACCTCAATTTCTTATTAATGGTAATGAATCTTCTCAGAATAATATTAACCCAGGTGATAAACTCCAAATCAATTCCTGGGGCGGAGAAGCTTATTATACTATTGACGGCAGCGATCCGCTTTTCAATAATCAGCCTTCACCCGGCGCTTTTCTTTATTCGGTTCCAATTGAGTTAACTGAAAGTATTCACCTTAAGGCGCGGACCTTTAAAGGAAATGAATGGAGTGCAATAAATGAAAAAATATTTTTAATAAAAGAAGATATAAATAATTTGAAGTTAACTGAAATTCATTATCATCCCGCACTGGAAGATACAATCGATGATAAAAACTTTGAATTTATTGAACTGAAGAGTACAGGCTCATCTCCGGTTCTATTAAGCGGTTATAAATTTACAGAAGGAATTTCTTTCACATTTCCGCCGGGAACAGTTCTGAATCCCAAGGAATTTATTCTCCTTGCTTCCGATAAAAGTTATTTTGAACTGAGATATAAATTTTCTCCTTTTGATGAATATATCGGCTCTCTTGATAATTCAGGTGAAAGAATTGTTTTTGAAAATCCGGCAGGTGATACTGTTTTTTCTATCAAATATAATGATAAAGACCCATGGCCTGTTTCTGCCGATGGTGATGGGTATTCATTAGTTTCAACCGAAAAAGATCCTTCGGGAGATCAAAATGATCCGGCAAAGTGGACCTCATCTTATAAAATTAATGGTTCACCCGGCGAGGATGATATTAATTCGAATGTTGTAAATGTTGATAAGATAACTAGTACTTTGCTGAAGCAATTTCAGCTCTTTCAGAACTATCCGAACCCGTTTAATCCAACAACGCATTTCGGATTTCGGATTCCCGATTTCGGATTTGTATCCTTGAAAATCTTTGATATTCTTGGTAATAGGGTTGCGACCTTAGTTAATGAAGAAAAACAGCCTGGAAGTTATGAACTTGAATTCAATGGAAGCAAACATCCAAGCGGAGTCTACTTCTACCGGTTAACAGCAGGAAAATTTTCGGCAGTTAAAAAAATGCTGTTGATCAAATAATTCTATTCACCATTAAAACTAATTCAAACTCCGTAGCACAGATTACTAATCTGTGCTGCGATTGTGGCACAGAATAATATTCTGTGCTACGGTGTAGCCGTATTCTGATAAAAGTTAATTTAACCTGCTGATTTATGAAATTCTTGAGGAAGATTAAGGGCAAATTGAATTCAAAAAATGAAAAACAAATAATTATACCTTAATCTTTTTAGCTTTAATCTTCCAATAAAAATAAATAGGTAAGCCAATTACGATCAGAATTGTCCCCATCGCTGCATCTTCAGAATCTGATATAAGAGTATTAATAAGGAAAAGAAAAGAAAAGATTACAAATATTGCCGGTGTATATGGATAACCCCATACTTTGTAAGGGCGGTGAACATCCGGCATTTTCTTTCGCAAGACATAAACTCCGAACGCTCCGAGCATGTAAAAGAACCATGCGGCAAATATTACGTAATCCGTAATCGTATCAAATGAACCCGACATTACGAGGACACAAGACCATAAACCCTGAACAATCAAAGAAACATGCGGAGTTGCAAACTTCGGATGAACTTTTCCGAGAGGATTAAAGAACATTTTATCTCTTGCCATTGCAAATTGCACGCGGGCTGTTGTCAGAATGCTTGCGTTTACTGCACCGAATGTTGAAATAATAACAGCAATTGCAATTATGGATGCGCCGCTTTTCCCGAAGATTGCTTCGGCAGCAGAAGCAGCGACAAGCGGTGATTTTGCCATGACATCAATTGGAAGAATATATAGAAATGCAAGGTTTATTAAAACGTAAACTCCCATAACAATAAGAGTCCCGTATAGTAAGGCTTTCGGAATATTCCTCTGAGGATCTTTAACTTCCCCTGAAACGAATGTAACATTATTCCAGCCGTCATATGCCCAGAATGCTCCTGCCAGAGCTAATCCGAGTAAAGAAATTAAATTATTCATTGTTGATCCAGGTATTGCAAATCCGGTGCTGATATTCGCAAAGTTTCCGCTGCCAAATACAAATAGCAAAATAGATAATAAAATTATACAACCGATTTTTATGTATGTAATTATCGTCTGTACAATACCGCCTAATACAACTCCAAAATAATTTACTCCCGTAAGGAACAGGAGACAGATAATTGCGACGGTTTTTGGACCGATATCCAAGAAGGGATGAATGTTACCGACAAAAGGCATGTAGAGAGTAAAATCCTGCCATGCATGCGACAGCTGCGGATATTTAATAAAATAGCCGACATATTCTCCGAATGCATAAGCAATTGCGGCCTGGCTTCCCGTTTGAATTACAGAAAAAATAGACCATCCGTAGAGAAATGCAGTGAAGTCGCCGTACATTTTCCTGAAATAAACATACTGCCCGCCTGTTGCATCGATAATGCCGGCAACTTCTGCATTAACCAATGCACCGATAAAGGTGATTAATCCCGCTACTACCCAAACAATAATTAAAAGCTCGGGAGACATTAATTGTCCGGCCATTGTAGCCGGTTTCCTGAAAATACCGGAGCCGATCATTGATCCGGCTGTAATCATTACAGCCGCGGTCAGAGTTAGTCCGCGGATTAATTCGGTTTTTCTGTTTTTATGATTCACTAATTCAATTGAAATGATTGGGCAAGAAAAATAGGAATAAGAATGATAAGTTCAAATGAATTCCAAATAAGAAATTCCAAAGAACAAAATACAAAAAACAAATAAATTATAATGCTCAATATTCAATAATCAATCTTAAGTGCGTTTTTGAATATTGAACATTGAGAATTGAACATTATTTGTAATTTGTCATTTGTTATTTGTAATTTGCTTAACCGCTCCTTCGGCACTGTCAATCCATCCAGCTAAAACAATATCACCTGTAACATTCACTACTGTCCTCGACATATCCAGTATTCTATCCACTCCTAGAATAATTCCGATGCCTTCAGCAGGTATTCCGATTGTTTGAAGCACTCCCACCACTAACGGGAGAGATCCGCTCCGTAGAACTGTGCAAGGAACAAAACTGTAATCCCCTCATTAAGGCAGTGCCGTTCTGGTTTGCGGTAGATCCGACGGTAAGTACAAAATTAGATATGTCTTTATCTAATTTTAATTTTTCAACTGAGGTCCGTATTGAAGTCGGCAGCGTTGCATTTGATGAACTTGTGGAGAAAGCAGTAATGATTACTTCGCTTATATCCCTGAAAAAAGCAGCAGGGCTTCTCTTCAAAGCATATTTAATAATCACTCCGTATGTAACTAAGAAATGAAAAAGAAGAGCTCCGATTACCACGGCAACATATAAAAACAGGGTTGAAATTATCTGCAAGCCAAGCTTTGAGGCAGTTGCAAAAATCAATCCTGCAACGCCGTACGGGGCAAGCTTCATTGCAAAATCAATGATCTTCATGAGCACTTCATAAAGACCCTGCAGCAGGTTTGTTAGTCCGCCGATCTTTTCCTGGCTTGTAACCGCCATTGCAATTCCGAACAATAATGAAAAGAACATTAAGGCCAGCAATCCTCCGCCGTTATAATTGGGATCGAATGCATTGACTATTTCTACAAAAGGATTCCGCGGGATCAGGTCGACAATTATTTCTATAAATGTTTTTGATTCTTCTGCATTTTTAACTAATCCGGCTGCCGGCTGGGCAGTTAAAGTGCTAATCAAAGAATTCCTGTCATCGACTGATATTCCTTTTCCCGGCTGAACAATATTTACAATCGTAAGACCGATTAATACTGAAACGGCGGTAATTATTAATGTAAAGCCTAAGGTTTTAAATCCTATTCTTCCGACCTTCCTAATATCACGGAAATCGGCAACACCCAGAACTATTGCAGTAAATATCAGCGGAATTACAACCATGAAAATCATCCTTAGGAAAATTTGTCCGGCCGGATAAGCAATATTCTTTACAATCCATTCAATATTCTCATTATCTTTAAAGAATATATTGCAGAAGAGGCCGAGAACCAGGCCTGTAAAAAGTCCTATAAATATTTTAGTATGCAGGGGAAGAGATTTTTTTGGCATATATTTGGGTCTTAATTTTTTCTTTTAATTACAAGAAATTCCTCCATAACTGTAATAGAGAAAATCATAAAAATATAAATTTATAATTTAATTAAGTTTGCATGTTTTTTATAATAATCCGGTAAAGTATGGAAACAATTCATTATCTCATAGACTTATTTCTGCATTTCGATAAACATTTAAATGAAATCATTTTAGAATACGGGGCAATAACCTACCTGATATTATTCTTTATAATATTTGCGGAGACAGGTTTTGTTGTTACGCCATTCCTTCCCGGGGATTCTTTAATTTTTGCCGCCGGCACATTTGCAGCTTTAGGTTCTTTCCAGGTTACCTTGTTGTTTATAATTCTCGCTTCTGCCGCTGTTTTGGGAGACAACGTAAATTACTGGGTCGGCCGTTTTATAGGTCCTAAAATATTCAGCAAAGAAACAAGGTTTATTAAAAAAGAATACCTTTATAGAACGCATCAATTTTATGAAAAACACGGCGGCAAAACCATTGTTATTGCAAAATTCGTCCCAATTGTCAGGACATTTGCGCCTTTTGTTGCAGGGGTTGGCTCAATGACGTATACGAAGTTCATACCCTTTAATATCAGCGGCGGTTTTCTTTGGGTAGGGATCTTTACATACAGCGGCTATTTTTTCGGCAATATTCCGTTCGTAAAGAATAATTATTCCTTCGTAATTGTTGCAATAATTATAATATCTCTTCTGCCGGGAATAATTGAATTTTTAAGGCATCGTAAAAAGTTGGTACGAAATCAAAATTGATATAAATTTGAAAGGCACAATTTAATTGATTTGAAAAAACAGGAATAACGGCAATTTATGCAAGCTTTAAAATTTAATTACCTCCATGTCCATTCTCAAGCTGCTCTTAATAATCCTTCCTTCTGAAAATCTATATTTAGAAATTTACATTAACTGATTCAATGAACAGATTAAGAAAGATATTTATAGGCAGTGCCAGGGACGTAAGGGACGCAAGAATTTTTCACAAGCTTTCATTAGTTGCGTTTTTGGCCTGGGTTGGTCTTGGATCCGATGGATTATCCTCATCCTGCTACGGTCCGCCGGAAGCATTTCTATCTTTGGGAAATCATTCTTACCTGAGTATTTTTGTGGCACTTTGTACCGGTATTACAATATTAATAATTGCTTCCAGCTATAAACAAATAATAGAGATTTTCCCTACAGGCGGAGGAGGATATTTAGTTGCCAGTAAATTACTATCTCCGCATGTCGGAATGGTTGCAGGCTCGGCATTATTAATTGATTATGTACTTACGATTACACTTTCCATAGCCAGCGGTGCCGACGCTGTCTTTAGCTTTCTGCCGATAAAATATCATGTATACAAATTCTGGTTTGCGATCTTCGGGGTGATACTTTTGCTTTGGCTTAACCTGAGGGGCATTAAAGAAGCAGTTGTTCCGCTGGTTCCCGTCTTTCTGTCATTTATATTTCTTCATATCTTCGCATTTGTTTATGCCTTCATTGATCATGGCTCTTCTCTGACTCAGATTTCTATGCAAACTTCTAGTGAATTATCCCATTCATATACTAGAATCGGATTATTTGGAATTCTATTTATAATTATGCGGGCATTCAGCATGGGTGCCGGAACATTTACGGGAATTGAAGCAGTAAGCAACGGGCTTCCGATTTTAAGAGAACCTAGGGTGATGACTGCAAGGAAGACCATGAATTACATGGCTGTTTCTTTGAGCTTGACTGTGTTTGGGCTAATGCTGGGTTATTTACTATACAGCGTCTCACCGGTTGAGGGAAAAACGCTGAATGCAATCTTCTTTGAAAGTCTGACCAGAGGCTGGAGTGCCAATAATTCTTTGATTTTTGTAACTATTACTCTTCTTTCCGAAGCTTTATTATTATTTATTGCTGCACAAACAGGTTTTCTTGACGGCCCGCGTGTATTGGCAAATATGGCATTGGATCGATGGCTTCCTTCCAGGTTTGCAATGCTCAGCGACAGGCTTGTCACTCAAAACGGAATAATGCTGATGGGAGCTGCTGCTCTTACTATGATGATAATTTCCGGGGGTTCGGTCGAATTTCTTGTGGTGCTTTACAGTATAAATGTATTTATCACTTTTACTTTGTCGCAGACCGGTATGGTCAGGCACTGGTGGATTGAAAGGAAATCTGATAGAAAATGGAAAAGAAAATTATTGATCAATGGAATCGGATTATCTTTAAGTGTATTTGTATTATTTACAATCTTATATATTAAATTCGATCAAGGAGGATGGATAACCCTGGTTGTCACCTCATTGCTTGTTGTGTTTGCCCTTATTGTAAAACGTCATTATAATAAAACAAAAGAATTGTTTAGAAGGCTCGACACAATAGTCGATTCGGTTGAAGCTTCAATTTATAATCTTGAAGGGGAGCAGGTTGCCTTGGAAGAACCTCAATTTGATCCGCAATCCAAAACAGCAGTTGTCCTGGTTAACGGATTTAACGGTTTAGGGCTCCATACATTGCTCAGCATCTTTAGGTTGTTCGGCAGCTCTTTTAAAAATTTTGTTTTTCTTCAGGTCGGAGCAGTTGATGCAGGCAATTTTAAAGGAAGCGATGAAATTAAAAATCTTACTGCATATATCGAGCATGAATCAAATAGGTATGTAAAATACATGAAAGAGCACAGCTTCTATGCAGAGTCGTTTACTTCTGTCGGGAATGATATTGTTGATGAAGTT
>DATKLQ010000277.1:0-9057 GCA_035542335.1 Ignavibacteriaceae bacterium
CACGTCTATGCCTCGCTAAGGATGAATGACTGAAAGACAGCAAGATTGAAAAATTTAAAGATTTAAAGATTTAAAAATTAAAAAATTCAAAGAAAAAACTATTATAGAATTGAGGAAGGAAAAAGCCGGTCCTTGAAGAAACGCCTTAATCTTTTGGAGAACTAAATAGGTTATATTGCTGAATGTGGTTTTACCATCAGCAGTATTGCCGTTCTTAATTATAATTTGAAGATTATGAGAGACATTCGGATCGGAAGCTAAGAACTCAACTTTAACGCTGTTAGCCAGAACGCCCGGAGGAAGGGACGTCTATTTTGTTGATAAAAAATTAGGATTAAGAAAAATACCCTTTGAGAAAAAGAAATTTTAAATCTTTTTAAGAGAGTCGGAATCAGGATTTTTCCTTGGGAGTAAATTAGAAGCAAATATTTCTTGGAAGATTAGCAGGTAAAAAAATCAGCCAAAATTATTTAATTGAAATAAAATTAGGCGGATCAAATCAGCATGGATCTGATCCGCTTTTTAGTAAAAGAACGTAATCCCCGGGCCTCTGAAAAAGGGCCGGCGCTTTTATTCATTATCCAATATCAACAATTATTTTGAAACTGCATAATCAACCATTCCTTGAAAATCAATTACGACAACGGCTTCATCTCCGATGACATATGCATCATGACCGGAGGGAAGCATAGTGACATCCCCGGCTTTTGCGTCTAGTATAGTTCCGTCATCCATTATAATTCTTAATGTACCCGCAAGATGATATTGGAAATGAGGCGCTTCGCAGCTTTCGGTTTTTGCAATCGGCTTCACGGAAGTTGACCATCTCCAGCCTGGTTCAAAGATTCCCCTGCCGATTACAGCCCCGGCTATTTTTACAAGATCCAACCTGCCTAATGGAAAGCGCCGGGTCTCAATCGGAGCATTAAAACTTGCTATTTCGGCCTTCTCGCCAAGCACTGTGTTTTCTTTCTGATGAACATGTTTAGTATCCATTTAAACCTCCTTAATAAATTAAATATTTTTTAGTAATAGTGAATTAATTTGTCCCGAAATAAGTTATCTTTCCGCTGCGAGGAATGCTTGTAAATTTCGAGGATAATAATGTAAAAATCGGAAGTGTTCGGTCAGGTTTCTATTCCGCTTAACAATTTTGCTTCCTTAAGATTTCCGGGCCCACTTTTGGCGATATTCCAAAGGAGAACAACCAATATTCCTTTTTATAAAATTTGTAAAATGTGATTGATCGCTGAAATTAAGCTCTAATGCTATTTCAGTTATTGTTTTATCCGTTGAGCCAAGCTGTACTTTTGCCTCGAGTAAAAGCATATCATTAATTAAATCCTTAGGGGATTTCCCAAAAATCTCTTTCACAGAATCGGATAGATGCTTGGGACTAATATGCTGTTTTTCGGCATACTGCTGTACTTCGCGCATTTTTAAAAAATTTCTTTCTACCATTCGTTTGAATTCATTTGCATACTTTGCGGAACGGATTGCATTTTCCGATATATGTTTTGCATACGGACGGTGGATTTCACGTATTCGAAGCAAAAGAATGTAAATATAATTCCGCAGCAAGTAATCTTTTTCATAGGAAAATCTTTTATATTCTACTATAATATCTTTAAATGCCTGCTGAATAAGAATACTCTCCTCCGAAGTCAGATTTATAATATGTTCGGAATCGGAACTTAAAAAAGGGAATTCCTTAATAATGGGGGATTGCACCATGGGAAGCAAAAACTCAGTTTTAAAATGAATACAGTACCCGGTACACTCCTTTATGTTCGAAGATGCATAAACCATATTTTCGGGAACAATAACTAGATCATTTGGCTTAAGCCAGCGGTATTCGGCGCCGAGATGGACATCATGCACTCCGCCCAGAAGAATATATATTAAATTAAACTGCCTTCGCAATGCTTGTATTCCTTTAGCCTGATCTACATCCTTATGCTTCTCCTCCAATGTACCCGGCATAACCATCAAGTCGATATCGTACGGACTATTATCCCGGTTAATTAATTTTTCAAATGCAGCTAGATTTTCTATGATTAAAATATCTTTCTTTTTCATTTCAAATAATATTCCATGATAGGAGTGGAACATTATATTATTTTTCATAGAAAAGAAATGTGATTGGTATCTTGAGAATTTTTATTACGGCGGATTTTGGTTGGAATGGATGAATGATTGAATGGATGAATGATGGATTTTGAACGGGTATAAAAGTTAACCTATGAATAATTCATTTCTTTTTTACAAGCACCACCTGATCCCTGTCTGATTTTACAACTCCCGCAAAAAAGTCTCTGTATTCCGGGTAATTTTTTGCGGGAATTGAATAGCAGTCTATCTCCAAAAATCTTGTATAAACAATTGATGTATCGCCTAAAGCCTTTGTAGCAGATGAAAATTTCCCGAATGTGGATTCAAGGTTAACTTCCCCCGGCAAAGTTTCCGCAGAATATCCCTTAGGAACGGAATAAAAAGCAGTATCAATATCAATGTAAGGATAATAAAACCTCACGGGTGAATGCCTCTCTGCAATATCTTTTGGAATGTATGACCTTCGTTCCTCAATATTCGGGTAGAAAAAAATCCTGGTGCCGGAAGCATTAGCATACCTGGTCAAAAGAAACTCTGCACTTAGTTCTATCCAATCTTTTTTTTCTTTAACTCCTTTAAAATCGAACTTATTTAGTTTTATTTCAGGAACTTCAAATGAACTAAGTATTAATTTTTCTCTCTCCTCCGGTGTAGCATCAATTATTTTGTGAAGCATATTATTATGCTGATTTCCCGACCATCTGGTAAAGACCTCGGCAGATGCGGTACCATAGGAGGTCAATTTTACCATACTCTTCCGCATCTGGATATTTTTATCTGCAGAGCTCGAGGGAGTATTTACGATAATCCCTCCGTCAGGTGTAATCATTAACGCTTCCCTATTCTCACAATCGGCATCAATGACACCAAAAAGAATATTCTGGCTGGTGCATTCGAGCCATGTCGTATCCTCTGTTCCCGGAATACAGACAATAACATGGTTGAACTGATTGCTGGGAAATTGGGAAATGAGAGGCAAACGCTCATCGCCGCTGTTGATTAAAACAGGATAAGCCTTTATACCGACTGCGTTCAAAAGGGAAACCATATAATTCGAGAGCGCTTTACAATCTCCGTATCCCCGGGTGTGGACATATTCGGCTTCAAAGGGCTGCCAGCTTCCGATTCCGAGCTGCACGCTTACATAGCGGGTCCTGGACTGCATATAATAATAAACTTTGGACATCTTCTCTTTTTCAGAGCCTGAAGATTTCACAAGCTCTTTTAATTCTTTTTCAACCGTCTCCGGAAGCTTCATCCTGTCTTTGCAGAGAGAATAATACCAGCTTCCGAATTCTTTCCAGGAATTCATACTCCCGGCATATCCCTCGATTTCAAACTCGGCAGGCGCAATCCTGACAATAGAAGCAATATCTTCGAGATCATCGCCATAAACGTCGTATGGAAGCTTCACTAAATTATTTTTTTCCCATATATAAAATTTTTTCCCATTCTGAATTTCATTCAGCGGTTTTAGGGAATCATCATTACACCAGTACCTGAGGCTATCATTTTCCGGGACTACTACTTCAAACCTGCTTTTTTCAACAGGCTCCAGGGTGGAACGAGAGTACCAGGTGGGCCAATTAAAATTCTCATCGTAGGAGATTGTATATTTGAATTCTATTGTATACGGATATTCATTATGAAACAATTCCGAGACTCTCACCCGGTTATCATCGTAAAACGTATAGCCTGCAAAACCCGAATAATCTTTTATATCCCGGTCGTCAAGTTCACGGATTTCTTTTCCGGCCCGATCATAAATCTTTCCTTCAAGATCGTCAATTTCCCGGAATTTATCATACCATAATATTAATCTCCCAAACTGCTGTTCATCTTTTTTAAAGATCGTAGCGGCAAATTTTACTTTCTTAATTGAGCTGTTTTTATCAAGTACCTCAAAGCTGATTTCGTTTACACGTATAACGGCGTTTGCATCTTTTAAAAGTGCCTTGGGAATTTTATCTACGGAATACTCCCCTTCCTCAGAAAAAACTTTTACCGCAGAGACAAGCATCAGAAGACAGATAAGCGTGTATTGCGAAATCATTTTCATTCTTCCTGCTTCTATCATTACTTCTTAGAATATTGATCTTTCGGCAATTTAAACTCCCTTACGTATGAAAACAAACTGTTCTCCCTGGGAGGCTGCAATTCTTGCATAAAATGCTTTCAGCTGTTCGTAAAATTTAGAGTTAATTACCGATTGCCTTATTTCAAAGTTATAGGTAATACTGATTTGATTACCTTCTGTTTTAATCTGTCTTGTGTAAGAACCAATATTGGGGCTCAGCTTAAAATTTTTATCACCTAATGTCTCTTTAATCTCATAATTCTCCGGTATGGTTATATTTTCTATTATTGAATAGCTGGACGGGTAACCATAATCAATCGGGAAATTACGTTTGGCAGATTTAAAAGGATTCTCTTTCATGCGGTGAATAAGAATAGGATTAAAATAAATTATATCGCCGCTTTTCGTACAATAGTTCTCGGAAGAAATCCGGGATTTAACTTGCAGAGGAGAATAAATGCTGTCTTTATTCGCAATTGATACCGAGTCAATGATCAACCCGTTTGCCTCCGAATCATACTGCTCTTTGATAATATCGACTTCCTGCCGGTCATTGAAATCACTGCGGACATCCAATGCATAGTAATCGGAATAGACCTCTTCAATCCCGGCATTTAACAATCCCTGTTCATTAATATTAACCGACATCAATGTTTTTCTAAGATTCCCTTTGGCTGGCGAGATAGTTATCCACTCCGGTTCCCCTTTTTTAATGACTAAACCCCTGACATTTAAAATTTTAAAAGGCATTAAATCGGAAGGGCGCATTGGATTTGTCGCATCCAGATAATAAATCCGGCTGCCGATTTTAGCTTGAGCGACGACATAATTGAATTGCGAAATGATTGGATATAAACTTTGAATCCCGCCGTTCTCTCTTGTAGATAGAATTACAGGCTCGGCAGCAATTCCGGCCTGCCTTAGGAGCGAAATCAATAAAAAAGTTATTTCAGCATTATTTCCTTTTTTTGATTCAAGAACATCATCCACATCCTGCTCAGCATACACCCATTCTTCCCGGTTCCATACAATCGATTTGATTACCCAGTTATATATTGATTTCAATTTATCTTCAGGAGAAGCTGAATTTTTTGTAATGCCTGCGGCTAGTTCTTCAATTTCACTTCCGTCATCGATTTTATCATAGAAATTTTTGCTGTCAAGCAGTTCATCAATTAAACTTTTCCATGTAGACAATACTTCCCGCTTTCCGGTTTGCGGGAAGATATATCCGGCAAGCTGTATTTCAACCTTGTTAATATAATCGTCGATTGTGGTAATATAAGGTTCATCGCGCAATGCCGGGGCATTTTTAACTGCCCATCTATGGCGCGTGCATTTTACTAATCCTTGTCCAAAATAAGCCGTGGCTTCACCCCCGAACAGCTGGGTTACCTCTTCCGTTTCATTAACTGCCCAGGTTTCATAGCCGCGTGACACACATGCATACGCGGTACAATACGGATAAGTTATCCTATATTCACTCCAGACGACAGGCTGATCATACTGAAAATCCCAATCTTTAACAGCCCAAAGGGAGCTTGATTCAATTTTGTAACGTAATTCAATAACGCAGCCGGGTTTTAAAGCAGGCAGGGTAAATTTGTATCTTGTCCTATCATCATCAACTTTTTCCTCAAAGATATCATCTTCATCAAGCTCAGTTTTAATAACCTCATTTTTTTCATCCAGAGAGTATGTAATTCCTTCAATATCACTAATCCACTCAATCCCTTTCTTTGTATACAGAACTACTGAATGTGTGGCCCATTCATACCCGGCAGGCGAAAGAATCTTTACACGTAAATGCCTATGATATTCGAGGTCTGCTTTATCGTTAAAAGATGTTTCGCCGTAATCGCATAAAATAACGGCCGTAGCATTTGTATCATAGGGATATGAAGTCATCATCAGATCTTCAATAGGTATTTGACCCCATTCTATCGGCGGCTTTTGAGCAGGAGATGGATTATTCGAAAGGGAAACAATTAATACAATAATATAATACCAATAAGATTTACTCATATTAACTCCTGTAAATTGAAGTTATGGAAGTTCATTGGGCAGGTAGTAATGAATTGAGGCAATTCCATTCCCCTGAAAAATCAATACACCGGATACGATAGAAGGAAACCATAAAAGGCACCAAAACCCCTATTTTTAGTAATGAAAGTACTTCAAAATAAAATATTTAGCAATAAAAAAACACGATTCATGTAAATATTTTCCGCAAATTTGGCAATAGGAAAACAGAATCAAAATAATTCATTTAGATAAACGTAAACGTTAATCATTAATTGAAAAAATCCTATTAACGTTTAACTTTTGACAATTAACTTTTATGAAAATTTTATATTTACGGATTAATGAGTAAGAAAAACCCTGTATAACGGACCAGCATCCGGAGAGTATTTTATTCCCGGTGCAGGGATATGAAACATATCGACAAATTTGCCCGCAAAATCCCAATTTTCATCTTTATGATTGAAAAGAGGGAGCAAGTTAAAATCCAATCCGAATATAAATTCTCTTCTGTTCCCAAGGTTTTCAACACTGAATCCGAGGGCAGGTTGAATTAATTCAGGCCAGTATTTTCCAAATGAGGCACCGAACAAACCATGCAGATTGATTGTGAACCAATATATATGATCGTCATAATGGGTAGTAAATTTAGGAGGGAAACTAAAGCTGCCTCTAGGTATATAGCTCCATTTAAATTTAAAATTTTGAAGCAGCGGTATTTTATCCTGAAGAAAACCGTAGCCTAGCCCGCCGATATTAAATGTCAGATCCTGGTAGTCAAAACCGTATGGGGAAAAGGCATCGCCTATTTCTATCCCTACGGCGAAAGAAAATGTTAAAATTGCAGAAGTTAATGTAGAGAAATCACCAGAGTAACCGCCCCACATCAGAAGATCTCTTTGCAGCCTGTAAAACAAATATGAAGTATAAAAGTGGCCTACCTTATCAATGCCGTTCAGACCGGGATCGTTCACCCAATGCCCCGAATAAAAGCGGAAGGATCTTGAGTCATCCTTCCACCAGGCGACATATGAGCTGATTAATGAAGCCCCTAATCCGGCGGAAAGAGCAATAACAGAGAGAGTCTTTTTACTTAAGAAACATCCACCTGTATTTACGCTATCGGTCTCGCTCTTTTGAGCAGCAGCCGAAAGATTCAAAACAAAAAAAATTAATAAGAATTTTTTCACAATTTTCAAAAATCTAAAAAAAGACCTATTGTATTTTTAATATCTTTCCTATCGAACAACTGTCCCCTTTCCTCAAATCCTCTCCTGTGAGTATAAGCTATTCTGAAGCTCATTTTATTCCGGTAAGGGAAAACAGCTCCAAACTGAAAACTTTGAACAGTACCGTAATTTACTTCGGATTTTATCTTTATATCGATAGCAGTAAAGAGGAAAATTTCTTTAAGAACCGGAAGCCCTCCGTCCATACCAAGCTGATATGTAAAATGCTCATCGACAGGTTCATTATGAAAATTATAAAAGAAGCCGCCGTAGAATTTGCCGTTTACAAACGGAAGAGAATCCTGAATATGAAATCCGGTATAATCTCTCACATAGCTGATAGGTATATTATTCAGCTCTATAATTCCATCGTCTGAATAATGGGCGCTGAGGTGCCCTAAAATAAATCTTCCTATTAATCCTTTATATATTTGAGAATCGAGAAAGAAATCTACAAGGTAATCAACCGTGTAAACCTGGATGTGCCCGGGTTTTTTAATCAGGGTATTAAATGAAGTTGCCCCAACAGAGAATTGGAATAAATGTTCATTGATAATTAAATTCGAAAAAGCTATTTGCGCCCCAATATTGCCGAACCACTCGCTACTCTCCAGGTGCTTGGAAAGGGAAAACTGGTGAGAAAGTGCATCCGCATAATAGCGGGAATAAATTTTTTTTTCGGGGAAAAAACCGATTGAAAAATCCTGGGGATACAGTTCCGGTAAAAAGAATAGAAGAAGAAGAATACAGCAGAATGATTTCATCATATCAGGGAGCTTTCAGCGGAAGGGTTAATTGTTCTCATATTTAAAAAGCTTCTCCTATTCCAAAGTGGAACTCAATATTTTTAAAAAATCTTTTATCCCAGCTGTCCCATATATACAATTTACTAACAGGATTATACAGCTTGAAACCGAAGTCGATCCTGAAAGGAGCCACCTGGGTATAATATCTGAAGCCGAAACCGGTACCGAGAGCCACTTCATCGAACCGGAATTTTTTATAGCCCAGCCATGTATTGCCGTAATCAATAAATAAAGCGGAACCGAAGCTCTCAACAAATCTGCTTCGCCATTCAAACGAACCCTCAAGAAGGAAAGTACCGCCTTTGACATTGATTCCTTCATTTAAAGCGCTTTTAACGGTAGGCGTGCCTTTCGGGATCAGTTCTTGATCCTGGGATCGCCATCCTCTGATAGAATTGCTTCCGCCGGCATAAAAAGTTCTGTTCAAAGGAATTCCTGCGTAAGTTCCGTAAAATGCCTGTAGGTGTCCGGTTTTAAATTTCATGGCAAATATGTTATTCCTAATCCGTCCGAAGGATCCGTAAACCGAACTGTTGAAAAGGAGCCTATAAAAAATTGCGCCTTTATATTCTCTTCCGGCAATCTTCGCCGCAAAATAAGGAATTGAGTTTGCCTCCTCAATTTGGAATGACAAATTATATCCCTTGGTCGGGAAGAGGATATCGTCGGCAGTTGTTCTCCCGAACTCCGCGCCGATTGCGGAAGTTATTTGGCTGGATAAGGAATCGTGATTCAGCCTGTTAACCTCATAGCTTTGTTCGATATTGTAATAAGAGCTTAGAAAATTAAAAAATGTAAAGCTCGGAAGTTC
>DATKLQ010000278.1:0-2011 GCA_035542335.1 Ignavibacteriaceae bacterium
TGAGCTTATTATAGCCGAGCAGTCGTACATGATGAATCTTTGTTTTGCTACCTTTGCATTCGATGCTATCCTGGCAAAAATGTCCTCACAGAAATTTTCCTCGATTAAGCCTGTCAAGTACAAAGGAACGACTGCCCGGGAGATTATATCAAATCACCTGATAAAAACCACTCTTCCGGTAACAGTAGAATTCGGCATTGCAAAAATTACGGTAAATGATCTGCTTGATCTGAAAAAGGGAGATATAATAAAATTGAATACCAGGACTAACGATGATCATATTATAAAGGTCAGCAATATAAATTTCTTTGCCGGCCGTGCCGGTATATCAAATAATCATAAATCAGTAAAAATCACAAAAATGTTATATAGGGAAAAAAAATAAGTACGGATATTTATTATGGAAGATAAACCTAAAACCGAAAATCAGGCTGCAGCCGGAGAAAAAAAACCCGAAACGACAGGTCAGCCCCAGCAGAACGCACCTGCGGGAGCCGGGCAAAAAGTTTGGGCAAATTTAGTCGAGTTTGGCGACATGGATGACTCGAAGCAGCACGGTGAAAGCGCAAAGGGCAGCAAGCTTGATTTTCTTAAAGATCTTTATCTCAGCGTTTACATTGAATTGGGAAGAACCCAAATGCAGATAAAAGATATTTTAGAGCTTGAAAGAGGATATGTAATTGAGCTGGACAAGCTGGCAAGTGAACCCGTAGATATTTTCGTAAATAATAAAAAAATCGCTGAGGGAGAAGTGGTTGTAATTGATAAACATTTCGGTATAAGGATTACAAACCTCCTGGATATCGACAAGAATATTAAGGGAATGCAGCAATGACCTTCTTTGGAATCCTTAAAGCCATTATTCCCCTATTACTTATAGTGGCGCTTCTTTACGGCGTATTGATAGTGGTAAAAAAATACGGTCTCACATTCAGAGGCAGAATAAGCCAGGGATCCCCGAATATCAAGCTGATCAGCAGCCAAATGATCATGCCGAAGAAATTTATTTCCGTAGTAAAAGTTGAAGAGAAACTTTTAGTCCTGGGGATAAGCGAGCACTCCATAAATTTACTTAAAGAGCTTGAACCTTCGGCTCTTCCGCAGAAAGAGGTAATTGAAAGATTTGAAAAAGACAATTTCCTGAGCATACTGAAAAAAAATCTGGGGCTCAAATGAATAAGTTAAGAATTTTTCTTGCCGCCGGTTTATTTTTGATAGCCGCAAATGGTCTATTTGCGCAACACAATCCGACGATCCCTCTGCCGAAAATCGGGATCGATATAGGGACTGCAGATTCACCGAAAGATATTTCCGTAACCCTGCAGATCCTGCTCCTTATGACCATTCTGGCGCTGGCTCCCTCAATTTTGATAATGACTACTTCATATCTCAGAATCATTATTGTATTTCATTTCCTTAAGAATGCGCTCGGTACGCAGCAAATGCCGCCGGGACAGCTTATAGCCGGAATTGCCTTATTCATAACTTTTTTTATAATGGCACCGACCTGGAAAACCGTAAATGACCAAGCACTAAAGCCATTAATGGACGGAAAGATGTCTCTCGATTCGGCGTATAATAAAGGAATCGAACCGATTAGGGACTTCATGTTTAGAAACGTGAGAGACGAAGATCTTGAATTATTTATCGGCTTATCAAATTTAAATCGTCCGAAAAACAGGGCTGAACTTCCGACTTATGTAGTTATTCCTGCTTTTGCATTAAGCGAACTGAGAGCCGGTTTTATAATAGGCTTCTTCTTATTTATCCCATTTTTAATGATTGATATGATTGTCTCAAGCATTCTGATGTCTATGGGAATGATGATGCTGCCGCCTATGCTCGTTTCACTTCCATTTAAAATCCTGCTGTTTATATTGGTTGACGGCTGGAACCTGATTGTCGGTTCATTGGTAAGGAGCTTTTCATAATGACTGAAGAATTAGTAATAGAAATTTTAACCGAAACTTTTTATACCACCTTAATAATTATTCTGCCGATCCTCGGGGTT
>DATKLQ010000279.1:0-13283 GCA_035542335.1 Ignavibacteriaceae bacterium
TTTGACGAGATCAGCATAATTGAACCAGGTAAAAAAGATGAGCCCGAGGAAGAAAATGCCGAAGAACAATCGCCTGAAGAAGAAGATAATCCAAAGGAAAAGGAAGAAGAAACTTTAGCCGGTGTTGAGCCTGCTGAAGAAAAAACGGAAGAAAAAGAATCCGCTGAATCTGCCCCCGCGGAAGAGACTGTGGAGCAGGCTCCGGCAGAGACATCTGAAATCGTTCATCCGGAAATAATTGATGAAAATTTAAACCTTCAGGCTCCCCGGGAAGTATCTGTTCCGCCTGAAGATAAAGTTGTAACCCCGGAAGAGGAGAAGCCTGCTGAAGAAACTGAATATAAGTCTGAGTTTAAAGATTCCGAATTCGCCGAGCAGCAGCAATTATCGGATGAAACCGCTCCCGGAACAAAGCCGGAGGCTTCTGTTCATGAAGAAGCCCCGGAGGATAAAAGAGATTTTTCCGATGCTGAAGGGTTGGTTTCATCTGGTGATACTTCCATAAATCGGGAAGAAAAAAATATCGAGGAGGCCGGCGCGGAACCCAAAGAAACCGCTGAAAAGCCTGCAGAAGATCAAGGCTATGAAGTAATCAAACCTGTTAAGCTAAAATATGACTGGAAAGAAGGCTATTTAAAAGAAAGTGAAGAATCTCCGGTTCCCGATGAACATGAAGAGGAAGAAAATATGGAGCAAGAAATGCCGGATGATGAAGGTTATATAGAGATAAAGCCTGATGCATCAAAAGAGAAAATCGATTTCCTTGCAGATAATGAGGAAGAGGAGCAGCAGGTTGTAAAGGAAGAAGCGGCAATTCCGGCAGAAGACCAGGCTCAAAAAGATCTCAAAGAATATATCTCCAAAATTGAGGAAATTGATAAGCAGACTTCTCATAAAAGAAGAAACACAACGATTTTAGCTGTAATCATTTTTCTGCTGTTTGTCGGCATTGGTGTTTTCCTGTATTATCAATATATTTTCAAAAAAAATAACCCTGCTCCCGTGAAAAGCATGACAGTGGTAGTAAAAAATGCAAAAACAATCAATAGGGATTTTGAAATACCGGTAACTTATCCGTACAATAAAAATGAAAATAAAGGAGCGTTATATACCCAGCCGATTGATTCATCTATCATTGCTGCATCTCAACCTCCTTCTAACAAAGTTACAACTCCGCCTGGCAGTAAGACGCAAAATACAGTTGTTCAGCAGGAACCGCCGAAGCTGGAAAGCATGGGGGGGTATATATTCAAGCAGGGTGACGATTATATTGTCCAGGTTTCTTCTTTCGAAACTCAAACCAGGGCTGAAACCCAGGCCGAAAGCTGGAAAAAGGCGCATTATGATGCTTTTGTACGTTTGGATAAGCGCCCGAATAAAACTTATTACTGCGTAATGATCAGAGGTTTTAAAAGCTATGACGAAGCAAAACACTTTTTGAAGTAAGAATTAATAAATAAAATTCAGAGGATATATTCATGGACTTATTCTCAATGTTTCTAAAAGGCGGCGTAATAATGTGGCCGATACTTCTCTGTTCGGTTTTAGGTTTGGCTGTAATAATAGATCGCTATATCGTGCTGAGGAAAGCAAAGATTAATGTCCCTGCTTTTATGGTCAGGATTCGGGGTTCAATAAAGAAGAAAGATATTTCCGGAGCAATCGGCTACTGCATGGAAGAAAAATCGCCCATTGCAAACATCGTGAGGAAAGGCTTGAAGAAATACAAGCTTGGACATGAAAGAGTGAAAGAAGCAATTGAAAATGCGGGTTCTCAGGAAGTTGCAAAGCTTGAAAAAGGTCTTCCTGTTTTGGCTACTGTAGCTGGTATTGCTCCTCTGCTTGGATTCCTGGGGACAGTTACAGGAATGATCTCTGCCTTTATGATTATTCAGGATCTTCAGGGGACTGTAAACCCGAGCGACCTTGCCGGCGGTATTTGGGAAGCTTTAATTACAACCGCATTCGGACTGATGGTCGGAATTCCTGCTTTGGCTTTCTATAATTATTTCCTGAACGCCGTAAAGAAGCTTGTGGGCGATATGGAAGCCGTGGCTAATGATGTAATCGATGTAATGCAAGATAGTTCAGCTCACACCTCCGATGTTGAGGAAGAAATTGAGATTGATATATAAAAATGGAAAATGGTAAATGGTAAATGGAAAATGGATGAGGGGAATGAGGATTATCTATTATTTAAACTTTTTTGAGCGGTGAAGAAATATGAAATTTAAAATGTCGAATGAACCGGTAAGCATTTTTCAATATTCTTCCTTAACGGATATAATTTTTCTTCTTCTGATATTTTTCCTGCTTACCTCGCAGTTTATAATCAGCACGAGCGTTAAAGTAAAGCTGCCCGGCGCAAAATCGATGGAGCAGTCAACACCTTCAAGGATGATAGTAACGATAACCGAGGGCGGCGGAATTTTCTTTGAAAATGCTCCGGTAGGCATCGATCTGCTGCCAGCGAAGCTTAATGCTTTCAAAGCTGCAAATAACCAGGACAACCTGGTGATACGCTCTGATAAAAGCGTACCCCTCGAAACAGTTATACAGGTGCTGGATGCTGCTAAAGGCATCGGCATAGAAAAATTTGTAATTGAAACGGAAAAGAAAAATATTTAAATGGCGTATTATTATGAGGTACAGATCAATTAAACGTTTGTCTTATTCCATTTCGATCCTTTTTCATGGAATCCTTTTTATACTATTCCTGGTTATAACATTCTCAATGGATTATGCTGCGAAGGAATATGTCGAGCTCTCCTTTGGAAATTCGAATGGCCCCGGCTCGTCGGGATCTCCCGGCACGCAAATAAATGATATCACCCCCGGTCCCAAACCGCAGAAAGAAATTAAAAAGGAGAATAAAAGTGCGGAAGTAAAAGAAGTAGAGCTTCCAAAAGCAAAAAATACTTCCGGCGAAGAAGTAATAAAGCCGGCCGATAAAGAAAAGGAAGAAACCACGGCAGATGAAAATACTAAGGGAACTCCGGATTCAAAAGGAACAGGCGAAGGGCTGGGTAATATGGGTGAAGGTACCGGAGGCCTGGGATTCGGCATCGATTGGGGAGGCAGGGGCCAGAGAAAGCTGCTCTATTATTTTGTCCCAGAATATCCTTCGGGGGTACAGAAGGAAGCGGACATTAGGCTGAAATTTACAATACTGCCTGACGGATCGGTAGGTACGATTATCCCATTAACAAAAGCCGATACACGCCTGGAGAATTCGGCAATCAATGCACTGCGGCAATGGTCTTTTGAGCCGTTGAGCACAGTCCAGAAACAAATGGAGCAGACGGCGGTCATTGTTTTTCCATATCGGCTTCAGTGATATTATGATCGGACGAAAAAAGATCTTTAAAATACATTCTATAAAAAAAATATTCTCCTGCGCTCAATAAAGCCAATGAAAAAGTATCCCTGTCGAAATACAACCCGAAGCCTTTCTGATCGAGCAGGGCTTTGGCTATTATCCCGGTTATAGACCAGCCGACTGAAAATAAAATTCCTACCAATGCAACATTCAAAAATGCGGCGGCAATCCCCTCATCCTGCCATTTTTTTGTGAAGATCAATAAACTAAAAATAAGATGCGCAGCAAAAATTACAGCGACAATCATTTTAAATTATAATCAAGTCTTTTTATTGACGAAAAGCATTCCCATTAAACCTCCTAGAATTCCGAAAATGGAGAAAAAAATTATGTTGCCTGCCAATACCCAAAGCGTATATCCGGCTGAAAAACCGGTGCTTGTTATCTCTGCCGACATGATTTTATAAATTTTAAACATGTAATCTATGAACGGATTTGAAGTAATACTTTTAAAAAGAGATTCTACATATGGAAGGGAAGTTACAAATTCATTCGAACGTGTAATAAATGTAATCAATACATCGAAAAAAGAAGCGAAAAAAGCCGCGATGATCCCCGTTACGAATCCGAAGCCGACTGCCGTGACAGCTTCGATCTTTAATACCGAATTATCGGTGCGCTTATATAAAAACAAGGATAATATTGAAGCCAGCGGGATAATCAGGCAGCAGCCGAAGCCGTAATTTTTAATCCCGGGTACGGTAATGAAAACGGCGGCTCCAAAACCACAGACCAAACCCGGCAGAAATTTTTTCAATTCAACCCCTTAGAATTATAGAAAAAATTGTTTTCAATTAAACTTAAAATTAGGATAATTACTGCAGAACCAAAAATAGCTCCGGTAAAAAATGCTGCGGGAATTGAATACTTATAGAAACCGGCGTTGTAAAAGATTACGTCGCATAACATTGGCGCTGCAGAGATTATACCGGATTTAATATATATAGTTTTTTTGTTTACGGAAACAAACATTAAAATGAATGCGCTCAGCAAAGCTCCCAAATAAATACCGCTGCAGCGTGAGCAAACCAGGAAATACCGGCCGATAAAAATAGTTTTCTTATGATCCTGATGGCAGACGCCTGAATAAATTTTCTTTAATACCGGGTAAAATACAAGGAGCGTTTTGTTTTCAGGTAATAATGAGAGGATCGAAAAGCCTGCGCACCATAAAAGAATCAGAAAAAAGATTGAAGCTCTAAAAATCCTAATCTTAAATATAAATCTTCTTTCTTCATCAATTTGATCTTGGATCTTATCATGACCTGCATGAGGACGGCTTATTTCGATACTGCTTATCAAATTATTTGGTATAAACCAGAATTTCTTTTGAAGTAAGGAGATAAAGTTTGTTATTAAATATTAACGTGCTTAATATTTCAGGACTGCCCCGGGATCCCGGGGAAGAATCCTGCAGCATTACTTTATTAAATTTCAGTTCAGGGTTTCTAAGATCTGCCGATAAAATTTCATGTCTGCTATTTACCGTTAGGCTGCTGAAAATAATAGTCAGGCTGTTCAAATCGATTCCGGCTTCAGCGGACCCCATTCCGTTCCCGAACTGGTCAAAAATTTTTATTGTATTTCCGTCAAGCACAAAAATATTATTATTCGGCGAGATAGCAATTTTCCTGGGTGAATTAAGAGTGTACGCTCCCGCTTCATAGCCCCCGAAATTTTGGATAAAATTTCCAAAGAGATCGAATTTGATAATCCTTTTATTCTCGGAATCCAGTATAAACATATCGCCCTGCGTTGAAGTTACGCATCCGAGCGGGTACCCGAACTGTTCATTTAAAGGAGTATTCTCATCGGACCGCAGCTGGGAGATAAAGTTCAAATCTTTATCGAACCGCTGTATCCGATGGTTGTTCTTATCGGATACATAAACATTAAGCGGAGTTGCAAATACATCGGCCGGATCGTCGAAGGATTCTTCATCCCATCCGTGTCCCCCGATCTCCTTTTTTAAATTGCCGAGTGTATCCAGCTTATAAACTTCATCGGAGCCGGTATCGGTTACATAAATAAAACCCGCGGAGCTAATATAAAATGAGGAAGCATCCCTGAATTTTCCGAAAGAGAAATTAAAATTGAAAGATTGTGAAAATCCAGCAAAATTTATTAATAATATTAATAAGATTAAGTAGAAAGATCCGAGTATCATACAAGTTTCAATTTTATCCGGTAAAATAAAAAAATATTATAATTCCGGCATATTTTTCTAGTATAAATTATTAACATTTCTTATTCATTGGAAAGTTAAACCGGTTAACAGCAGACTGTGAGAAAGGGAATGGTAAATTAGTAACCTGCATTTCTTTAGATAGAAGAACTAAAATCATTCACAAATCTTTTAAAGACTTCTTCAGATGTCAGGACTTTAATCTCTTTAGGTTTTGGTTTAATTTATTTTTGAATTAACAATTGAAATTCATAGCATTTAGGTTATTATTATTATTATCATTATGAAACATTTCTAAAATTTTATCATTATAAAATTGCAAAAATTCAATCAAATTTTTCTAATTCCTTATGAATTTTCCTTGATTCTTATACCTATAATGAGCAGGTTGAGATATATGAAAAGGAAAAAAAGGCAATTAGGTAAAATCTATAACCAATGTAATCAAGCAATACTTACCTGTACAGATTAAGGATCGATAATTAGTTCGAAACAAAGAAACCGATACTAATGGGATTATATAAGCAAATATGGCTGAATATTACAGTGGAATGAAAAGTGCTGGTATATAATGTTTGAAAAATATCGATAAATAAGGGTAGTTTTTTCAAGACAGGGATTTATTATTATTTGAATATCAGCATAATGCTCAATAATTATTTTAATCTGCAATCCTTGCGTTCCAAGCCATTAATCAAACTATACTTTATATTTCCGGTTGCAATTCTTCTGGTGGTACTAATACTTCCGATAAAATTACCTTATACCTTTAATGTCCCCGGGAAAGTGCTGGCTGCTGAAGAATTGCTTGTAACTAGAAACCGGAATGGCCAGCTGCTGACAATCTTAAGAAATAACATTACCGGAACGAGTGAAAGTTTTTCGGTTTTAGAATTTGAACGGGGTGATAACGCTAAGTTTTATATCAATCCGCGAATTACAATGGGGTGTATAATTTCAAAATACGATACCATTGGCTCGATTTACTCTAATGAACTTGAATATAGTTTGACTTCGTTGAAGGGAGAATTGAATGTTGCACAATCTCTGTTAAATCAAAGCATAACCGGAGAGAAAGAATCATTAATAAAAGAAGCAAAAGAGAATCTTGATCTTGCCATAAAAAAAACGGAATTGGAAAAAAAACTATTTTATAGAGCGCAGCAGCTTCATGAAAAGGGACTTATTTCCGATCAGGAATTTGAACTTTCACAAAATACTCTAGGGCTTGATGAAACTGCAGAAAAAGTTGCAGAAGCGAAATTGCAGACTGTTCTTACCGGTGAGAAAAAGGAACAGATTGAGATGGTAAAGTCTCAGATAGCTGCGCTTCAAAAGCAAGTCATTATTCTTGAAAAAAAATCGGCAGGTTTTAACCTGCTTTCACCTATAAAGGGATTTGTCCGATGGGTGCCGGACGGAGACACCTTGCTGATCATTTCAGATACAAGTTCATATGTAATCTCTTTTCCTGTTCCGCTTGTAAAAAAGAATTACATTGATTCAAAAACATGTATAAAAATAATTCCTCCTTCCGGTGAAGAAGATATAACCGCAGAATCGAAAAGAATTGACGGTTCAATAGAATATCTCTCATTAAAGCCGGTTGTTTTAGGTCAAGCCGTTATTAAGGGATTTCAAAGTAATTTTATGCCGGGTTTAATGGTGGAGTGTAAAGTTGAATGCGGAAGCATTCCCATTTCAGAGCACATTAATAGAATTTTTAAAGCTGAATTATTCTAATAAACTAAATGCGTTTAGAGTATAAATATTTAGTCCCGGTTTCAGAACTGGAAAAAATTAGAAATAAGATGGCTCCATATATCTTATATGATAAATATGCTTTAAAGAATGAAAATAAAGAATACACCGTAAGAAGCTTGTATTTCGATACTCCTCAATTAGAGTATTACTTTGACAAAATAGAAGGAACAAATATCAGAAAGAAAATAAGAATACGTGTTTATGATGAATATGAAAGCAGCAGCATTGCTTTCCTGGAAATTAAAAGAAAAGACGGAGATTATGTTTCTAAGTTCCGAGCACCCCTGCTGTACCGGGATCTGAATAGATTATTAAAAACCCGCGAGGTAAAAGATTTGGTCATCTGCAATGGGTCAGACAAAGGGATCGTTAATGCAAAAATGTTCTTATTTTGGTTGATTCAGGATAAACTCAGCCCTACCTCGCTTGTAACTTATGACAGAGAAGCTTTCTCAGGCAAATTTGATGACTCCTTAAGGATTACATTCGATAAAAATCTCAGGTTTTTATCTTCTGCTATTTATGAGAATTTGTTTGAAGAAAAGAAATTAAAGATAGTGCTAAAGGATAAAATAATATTGGAAGTAAAATTTAATCACTCTGTTCCTGCCTGGCTCCGTGATATAATTACCGAATTCGACCTGCTTAGAACGTCGGTTTCAAAGTATGCAATTTGCATCGATGGCAATAGTAATTTTGAGAAAATAAAAAAATTAGCTTTATCCAAAGTATGTCTCACTCAATTAGAACTTTCTCATTCTTCAGAACGTAATATGGTGTTAAAACAAAATGCTTCATGATTTTCAAAATATTCTTAATTTTTCTTTAACGGTAGGTACCGTCATCGAGAATATAGTTGTATCCCTGTTTTGCAGCTTATTAATTGCTTTATTTTACCGGTGGACATACAAAGGAGCAGGATATACGCTCTCCTTTATTCATTCACTAGTGATTTTATCGATGATAACGGCTATTGTTATTATGGTTATCGGTAATAATCTTGCAAGGGCATTCGGTCTGGTCGGAGCCATGTCAATTATCCGCTTCCGAACGCCGATAAAAGAACCGATGGATATTATTTACATATTTTTTTCTTTGGCAATAGGAATGGCTGCCGGCGTCGGGCTGCACATGATAGCCGTAACAGGCACAATTGTAGTCGGAGGCATTTTACTTATACTGACAAAAGCGAATCTTTTTTCCATAAACAAAGACAAGTACCTGTTGGAGTTCAATTTTCTTCCGACAGGGAATGGAGCTGAACCTCCCTATATCGCTGTTCTGAATTCCTATTGTAAAAAATATAATCTGATAAATATTAAATCGGTTGGAGATGAGGATCAATTGGGATTATCTTTTTATGTAAATGTAAAGAATAAAAATTTAAATGATAAATTCATTCGCGATCTGACCAGGATTGAAGGAGTTTTCAGTATCAATTTATTTTTTAATGAGGAAAGTATTTGATTAATAAAGAAAGTATTTGATTAATGAAGAAAGTATTTGATTATATACTGGAAAAATTAGGGAACAGTTGAATGAAGTAAAATTAATTTTTCGGGATGCTTATTTAATCTTTAATTAAAGAGATATTTTATGTGGGTAGATATATACGTGAAATATAAAAAATATTTTGCCGTTATTCTGCTGCTGTTTTTCTCCAATTCACTGCTGGCTCAAGATTCCGATGCTGTAGTTTTGCACTTTAATCCCGACCGCGGTTTTTATGAAAACAACTTTGATTTAACTTTATCAACAACACCTCCCGGTTTAATAATCAAGTACACTAAAGATGGTACAGATCCAAGAACATCATCAACCGCCGTTCAGGGCAACTCACCCCTTATCATTTTTGTGGATCCTGCCAATACAGACGGCCGCGACAGGGCGCCCGGTTTCTGTGTGCGGGCTGTAGCAATTCAGGCCGATACGGCTGCAACTGAAGTCAAAACTCACACCTATATTTTTGTTAACCGGGTTGTCGAACTATCCCCTGATGGATTGCTGCCGGGTTCCGGCTGGTTAAGCATTAATAACAGCATGGGACAAGCAATCAGCTATGGCATGGATCCCGAGGTTTGTAACAATAATCTTTATAAAGATAAAATTATTCCTGCTCTTACCGATATTCCCACTTTTTCTATGGTAATGGATTTAAAGGACCTTTTTGATCCCACGACAGGAATATATGTAAACGCAATGGAACGTGGTGAAGAATGGGAACGACCCTGCTCCATTGAATTGATTTATCCGGATGGAACTAAGGGATTTCAAATTAATTGCGGCGTACGTATTCGCGGCGGTTACAGCAGGATTACAGCCTGTCCCAAGCGTGCTTTTCGATTTTACTTTACAAAAGGATACGGCGATCCTAAGTTAAAATATCCCTTATTCGGGGATGAAGGTGTTGATGAATTTGACAAAATAGATTTACGTACCGCTATGAATTATTCCTGGAGCTATGGCGCTGAAGGCCCGGAAAAAAATACATTTCTCCGTGACGAATTCTGCCGCGATTTGCAGAGAGATATGGGGCAGCCGTATACCAGGACCCGGTATTACCACCTCTATATCAATGGAACCTATTGGGGATTGTATGAAACCCAGGAGCGTTCCGAAGCTTCATTTGGTGCTTCTTACTTAGGTGGAAATCGTGAAGACTATGACGTTGTAAAAGTTGACGCAGGTATCGGGCGCCCTTATAATATTGAAGCAGCCGATGGTAATCTGGATGCCTGGGGCCGTTTATGGGAAGCTTCCGTGAATGGTTTCAAATCGAATGAAGCCTATTACAAAGTGCAGGGATTGAATCCGGACGGTACCCGTAATCCTAATTATGAAGTTCTGCTGGATGTTGATAATCTTATTGATTTTATGATCAATGTGTTTATTACCGGCGACGGCGATGGACCGGTTTCGGGATTTGTCAATGGGCCAAATAATTTCTTTTCACTCCGTAATCGAAACGGGGATCGCGGCTTCGTCCATTTCCGCCATGATGCTGAGCATACCTTAGGTGCTCAATCGTGGGCGGTAGATCGGACAGGACCTTTTGGCATCGGATCAACCCTTGAAAAGTCAAATCCCCAATGGCTTCATGAAAAGCTTTGTGAGAATCCATTATATGTGGATAGGTTTGCAAATCATGTTTATAAATATTTTTTTAACGGTGGTGCTGTTACACCGGAAGCAAATCTTCAACGGATCCTTACCAGAAAGAAACAAATCGACCTGGCGATCATTGCAGAGTCTGCCCGCTGGGGAGATTCAAAGCGGGAGCCTCCTTTTACGCGCGATGACGGCTGGATTCAAGCTGTCAACTACATTATTAATGATTTTTTACCCACCCGTACGGATGTCGTTCTCGCTCAATTGAAATCAAAAGGATTGTATCCTCAAATCGATCCGCCGGCGTTTAACACCGGAAGCGGGTTAGTCTCCAAAGGATTTCAATTGACAATGACTGCTCCCCGTGGTAAAATATACTACACGACGGATGGGAGCGACCCTTTTAAACCCCTTGATGCATCTACATCATATTCAACTCTCATTGCGGAAAATGCAGTAAAAAAAGTATTTGTACCTAACGCAGCGTTACAAAACATTTGGAAGCAGTCTGCCGATTTTGATGATTCAGGATGGCTATCCGGTTCCGGAAATATCGGTTATGAAAAAGCGCAGGGATATGAAAGCTGGATCAACATCGATTTAGGTACCGAAATGTATAACGGCCGGACATGCTGTTTTGTTAGAATTCCTTTTTCAGTGGATTCATCAAAGATTGACAGCATTAATATTTTAACTCTCGGAATGCGTTATGATGACGGATTTGTAGTCTGGCTTAACGGAGAAAAGGTTGCTGAAGCTAATGCACCATCTATTCCATACTATTATGCTCAAGCAACCGCCAACCATGAATCCGCTGGGTGGGATAATTTTGACATTTCCGGTTTTGTAAATAAACTAAAACCCGGTGAGAATATTTTGGCAATCCAAGGCTTCAATGTTGACTCTAGCAGCTCTGATTTTTTAATCGGCACCGAACTAGTTGCAGGAATAGCATCCTATTCAGGTAATATATCGGGAACTGCCCTTGAATACACAGAGCCGCTGCAGATCGATCAAACTACCAATGTAAAAGCGCGCATATTCGACAACGTGAATTGGAGTGCCGTGCATGAAGCCGAATTATATGTACTGCAAGGGCTGGAAAACCTGAAGATTACCGAAATACATTATCATCCTCTGGATAAAGACACCACAGACAATGATAATGAATTCGAGTTTATCGAGCTGAAGAATATCGGGAATGAGACGCTGGATTTATCCGGATTCTATTTTTCACGAGGTATTACATATACGTTCCCCAATAATACAATCCTTAACCCGGATGCATTTATTGTGGTTGCTTCCAATAGAGATTCTTTTTATACAAGGTATGGTTTTTATCCATATGATGAGTACCAGGGTCAATTAGATAACAGCGGGGAAACGATTGCTTTGAATACTGCGGCTGGTGATACCTTAATCAAGATAAAGTATGATGATAAATATCCCTGGCCTCAGTCGGCCGATGGAGACGGCTACTCACTCGTGCCGAGGGAGCAAAATCCGGTCGGAGATCAGAATAATGGCGCAAATTGGATGGCATCCGCCGAAATACACGGCAACCCGGGGCGGGATAATGTTGCCGTTTCGGTGAAAGAGCCGAAACAGGAGCCAATCGCCACTGAATATCAGCTGTCTCAGAATTATCCGAATCCTTTTAACCCGTCGACTCAAATTAAATACTCTTTGCCGAAGAGCGGCTTTGTTAGTCTTAAAGTATATAATATACTCGGACAGGAAGTCAGAACATTGTTTGAAGGTTATCAGTCAAGCGGGAACTATATTTTAACTTTCGACGGCAGCGGATTAGCAAGCGGAGTATATCTTTACCGCTTGATCGCGGAAAATTATGTGGAGACAAAGAAACTGGTTCTCCTGAAATAGGGAGACGGGGAGACGTTGTACGAAAAAGGTAATTCACTTCTTTCGTCTTTACGTCTATACGTCTAGGTATCTATAAAGAGCGGCGCATTGGTTTAATTTCCAAAAAATCATATTTTTACAAACCTGATTTAGCATAGTTCTTTCTCTTTCTCATTCTCCCGCCTTCGGCGAGGTCCGCCTTTGGCGAGGTCCGCCTTTGGCGACTTATTCTTTCTCTTCACTGCCCCGTGGTGTAATTGGCAACACGCCTGACTCTGGATCAGGAAAGTCTAGGTTCGAGCCCTAGCGGGGCAGCTAGGGGAGTAGTGAGTAAAGAGTAAAGAGTAAATTGAATCCAAAATTGAAAAGTTATTCGTTAATAGTTAAGCGTTAATTGTGTTCCTCCGATTAACCATTAACCTTTAACAATTAACTTATAAATTGTTTTGGTTCCGGCTTGTCCGGTTTATGGAGTAGAGAGTAGGGAAATAAAGAATATATTAGGTTTGTAAATCTTTTAGATTTTATCCCAGCTATGTCGGGATTCTTTTTTACCCTCCAAATAATCCCGATGACTTTTGCTTTTATTGTATGGACTCTGTATGGACTTTTAAAAATATTGAACAAATATAAATTAATTTTCTTTAGAAACTAGAACAAGTGTAATTTTCCCGGGCTGATATATTACCGCGAATTCTTTCCCGATATTAAAACCGTAATTCCTTAGTTCTTCATTCTTAATTTTAATCTGAGGGACCTTTTTAAAGTCCCTTTTAGACGGATGGCTGCTATAATATACTTTCATTTTATTCCTTCCGGATCAGATACTTCAAAAATTTTATTACATATTTTGCATTGGCTTCTGCGATAAGTGACAATATTTTGAAATGAGTTTACATCATGCACTTCCATGAGAATTTTTAAGTACATTTTGCAGTTGTGCTTAGGTATGAGCTTTTCCCAGTTGATTTGGAATTGAGCTGG
>DATKLQ010000280.1:0-5209 GCA_035542335.1 Ignavibacteriaceae bacterium
TCAAGGTTTAACAAGGGCTACCAAATTCAAGGTCGATACAGGTACATCTCTCAATGACGGAGTGAACTCTCCTTTACAAACATCAAATGGTTGGACAAATCATGTAAGCGATACTCTTCACACATATTTTTTCCTTTATGATAATGATGGTCATTATTCAAAAGCAAAAATTACAGCTATGGGAGGTGTAGTTCCGGCTTGGGTTGAAATTACCTGGTATTACAACAAAAGCGCTGATGATCCCAGCTTTTAGAGTTTACATTTTGCTTTAGTAAAGCCGTACCTTGTGCGGCTTTTTATTTTTATGGCTTATCTAAGAAATCTGCAAATTGAATCGTTGCTTGTTATTTGAACAGGTATAAATGAAAAAGGCGCTCATTAGAGCACCTTTATTTGAAAGAAAAGTTAATACTATTACTGCGGAATTTCTGTTGCCCTAAGCAAATTAAGATTTGTCTTTTCGAAATCCTTATCATTTACTGCGCCGTCAAGATTTACATCTCCCGATTTATATCCGTTCTTTGAAAAATCCTTTCGACACTTTGGGTTTTTACGTTACTCCGCTTTGAATTCTTATTACATTAGATTTTGAATGAAAGAACAAATATCTGTTTCTATTCTTCCTTGAGTTATTGTTTTCTGTTTAAATGGATCTTTGGTGTTTACTCTTTGTTCAAGTTATAGAAAGTAAAATTAAAATTAAAATCATCTCAATTAGTTTATATCCTTATTTAATTTCCCCGGAAAAAATTCAATCTTATTGCTTTTATGAACTGATGCTGCGGAGCTGCGTCCAATGAAGCTTTAGAATTTGAATTGAGTTATTATCTGGAAAATTTTTATTTTAAAGCCGTAGTTATAATAATCATTGAGATTATTTTGAAAATTTACTAATGATAAAGGAAATCCCTAGGTTAAATAATGTTTGTTGATACACATGCCCATCTGTTCTACCAAAATTTTAAAGGCGATCTGGATACTATAATTCAAAGAGCGAAGGACGCCCACGTGGATTATATTATTGTCCCTTCGACAGATTTTAAAACAGCAAAGCATACTCTGGATTTATGTGAAAAATATGATATTGTTTATGGTGCCGTCGGTATACATCCCCATGACACTAAAGACTGGGATAATAGATTTTTGGGAAACATTGAAGAAATTGCAAAACATGATAAAATAATTGCTGTGGGTGAAATAGGTCTGGATTATTATTATGACTACTCTCCGAAAGAAGACCAGATCCGGGCTTTTAAAGATCAGATAGAGCTGGCATTAAAATTAAATCTGCCCGTTATTGTTCATAATAGGGAAGCTGATGAAGATATATTGGAAATTATTTCTTCATACTGCGGGACAGGCCTGAAGGCACAGTTTCACTGTTTCGGCAGTTCTATTGAAAATGCCAGAAAATTAATTATGCAGCATCATTTCCTCTCGTTTACGGGGAATATTACTTTTAAAAAATCCGAAGAGCTGCAAAATGTTCTAAAGAAGGTAAGCTTAGAACATCTTTTACTGGAGACAGATTCTCCCTTTATGACGCCTGTCCCCCACCGCGGTATGCGGAACGAACCTGCATATGTCAAACTGATAGCGCAAAAAATTGCTGAAGTTCATGATATGCAGCTCGCAGATATTGCAAGGGTTACCTCTTTTAACGCCTTCAGAATGTTTGGAATCGGCAGCCTCCCGAAAACAAGCTTCACTTATAAAATCGGGAATGCTTTATATATAAATATGACAAACCGGTGCAATGCTGATTGTGTCTTCTGCAGAAGAAAGGAAGAGCCTTTTATTAAAGGATATAATTTAAAAATGAGTAAAAGTGAGGAGCCGCCTGTTGAGGTATATATTAAAGAAATCGGAAATCCGCAGCAGTACAGCGAAATTGTATTCTGCGGTTTCGGTGAACCTACCTTGAGATGGGAGGAAGTTAAACAAATCGCTGCATACGTCAAAAAGATGAACGGAAAAACAAGGCTTGATACTAATGGGCACGGGAACATAATCAATAAAAGGGACATTACACCTGAAATGAAAGAACTTTTTGATACAGTCTCCATCAGCTTGAATACCGCAGATCAGGAACAATACGCAGAAATTATGGGCGTTGAGCAAAACATGTTTACTGAAGCGATAAACTTCGCGCAAAAAGCCAAGCCAAATGTTTCTAAAGTTATTATGACCTTAGTTTCTTATGATAATATTGATATTGGCAGGACAAAAAAGTTTGTTGAAGATATTGGTGCAGAATTCAGATTGAGGGAATATTTTTAGTAGACGGCCAAACCTTCCATGTTCCACAAAAAAATTTTTTACACTTTATTATTATTTTTTTTGTTTAAAAACTTGACCCAATTTTAGTTATATTATCAATATTCTTTTTAGGGACTTCCGAGAGGTTTGATTTTTTTAAAAAAAAGAACATATCAATAGGAATTTTAGAATCCGATTGGGAAAAAAAGGCAGTCGCTATCTTCCATCATCAGTTCTGTATGAATATAGATTAAAAAATTACTTTTATCTTTAAAAATAAATTTAAAGATTAAACAAAAAAAATTATTCTGCGGCTAATGGTTAAGTTAATAATTTTCGGGTGTGGGTAGAGAGTGCAGAATGATAATCCCATTCCTATTTTTTTCTCTGCTTCAAAGCCATTTTTTAAAGGAAAAGAATATTAAAAATAATTCTATAGGATTCCATTATAATCGAACCGGGAGTCATATGGCGAAGTTTTGCTTAGCCATCTTAAATGATTTTTTCTCAACCTCTCATAATATCCTCTAATTCTAAATTAAATGGATGAGCTATATGAATAAAAAAGTTCTGGTTACAGGTTCAGCGGGATTTATCGGTTTTCATTTGAGCAAAAGACTCTCCGAAACCGGCTGGGAGGTTGTCGGCATAGACAATATTAATAACTATTACGATGTGAAGCTAAAAAAGGATCGTTTAGAAAAACTAAAGTTTTATGGAAATTTTAAGTTCTATAAACTTGATCTTAAGAATAGAGAAAAGATTAATGAATTATTTGAAAAAGAAAAATTTGATTTTGTAGTAAATCTTGCAGCTCAGGCCGGCGTAAGATATTCGCTTATAAATCCATATTCATATATTGACAGCAATATTTCCGGATTCCTTAATATACTGGAGGGATGCCGGAATTTTCCCATCAAGCATTTAATCTATGCTTCATCAAGTTCGGTTTACGGCGGAAATAAAAAGATGCCCTTTTCAGTTCACGATAATGTAGATCATCCGGTTTCTCTCTATGCTGCCTCAAAAAAAAGCAATGAGCTGATGGCCCATACTTATTCTTCCCTTTTTAAAATCCCTGTAACGGGGTTAAGATTTTTCACTGTGTACGGACCGTGGGGAAGGCCGGATATGGCTGCTTTTTTATTCACAAAGGCAATTATAGAAGGAAAAGAAATAGATGTATATAATAAAGGCAAAATGAAGAGGGACTTTACTTATATTGATGACATAGTTGAAGGAATATGCAAAGTAATTCTATGCATACCGGAGCCGAATAAAAATTGGGACGGGGAACATCCCGATAATTCATCCAGTTTTGCTCCCTACAGGTTGTTCAACATCGGGAATAACAGGCCTGTCGAGCTTATGGAATTCATTGAAATTCTGGAGAAGACAATCGGTAAAAAAGCGAAAAAAAAATTTCTGCCTATGCAGCCGGGAGATGTACCGGAAACTTATGCCGATATTAACGACTTAACTAAAACAACAGGATTTAAACCCGTTACAAATATAGAAGAGGGACTGAATAAATTTGTTAAATGGTTTATCGAGTACTATAAAATAAATATATAATGTAAGATATTTTCATGACTAAGACACTTACCGAAAAAACCCTGAGCGGGCTGAACTGGAATTTCCTCAATAATTACAGCAATGCAGTTATTTCCACTTTAGTAGGAATTGTCCTTTCAAGACTTCTGACACCTAGCGACTTTGGACTTCTTGGAATGGTATTAATCTTCACAGGGCTGGCTGATCTATTTGTAACTCTGGGCATGGGTCAATCTGTGATCAGAATAAAAGATTTAACTGAGAACCACATACGAGTTGCGACCACATTAACTATCTTGTCAAGCATTCTAATCTATCTGCTTTTTTATTTCTCCGCCGGATTAATAGCAGATTTTTATCACGAGCAAAAATTAATCTCAATTATTAAAGTACTCTCATCCTTATTCATAATTAGGGGTGTTGGAACTGTCAGCTACGGACTGCTGCAAAAAGAATTGGACTTTAAAGCAATTATGATAATCAGCATTTTTGTTTCTTTAGCCTATGGTATTTTAAGCTTAATATTGGCATTAATGGGGTTAGGCGTGTGGAGCTTAGTATACGGAAACATAGCATCGTCTTTGACTGGTTGCTTTATGATCTTGAGAAAATTTCCAGTAAATCTAAAGCCTTTGTTTAAAAGAAAAGAATTTAGGGAATTGGCTAGCTTCGGAACCGGTGTAAGTTTAAGCAACATATTATTTTATGCCTCCTCAAAATCTGATTTTCTAATCGTCGGTAAAATGATTAGTTCTAATGCGCTGGGATTGTACAACCGTGCTTTCAATCTGATGAGTGAATCTATAAACAAGGTTACCGGCGGAATTTACAATGTGCTTTTCCCGGCATTTGCTTCTTCACAGAATGACAAACAGAAATTAAGAATGGCTTATTTACGAACTATTAAAACAGTATCATATATTATGATGCCGCTATTGGCTGTTATGATTGTTAATGCTGAATACCTAATAAAGGGATTATACGGAGCGAAATGGGCAGAAGCAATACCTGTTTTCAGAATTTTAGCCTTTGCAGGCATCTTAAGAATAACTTTAGCCTATTCCGGGGCAATTGCTCACGCCACTGGCCGAGTTTATGTTGAAGCTTTTCAACAGGTCGTATATTTCATAATTCTTACAGGATCGGCTCTATATATGGTTAAATACGGAATTGAAGGAGTAGCAGTTTCCGTTGTTACTGCTTCAATCTGGATGTTTATAGCCCAAAGCTACCTGGCGATTAAAATAATTGAATCTACCTGGAAAGAATTCTTAGCAGCAATGTTCCCGGGGATTGCAAACCTTATAGTATTGGTTCCCATCAATTTAGGATTTCTGTTCATTATTAAAAATTATTTCTCAAATGTTGCTTACGAATTCAATCTTGCTTTTTTGGT
>DATKLQ010000281.1:0-10761 GCA_035542335.1 Ignavibacteriaceae bacterium
CAGGCTATCGAAGCGCTGATTTCAATCTGAATGGACAGGTTCAAAACGACGACAAGAACAGTTACTGGAGATTTAATGTAGGACTTGGGACACAAGTTCCTTGAGTCTTTTTGCAAAGAGGCATGAATACAAGCTTGATATTCAGGTAGTATATTTATCATATTTTTTGTTTGAGACTAATAAACCTCTAGAAAAATAACAAAGGAGGGCAATAACATTGTATAAAAGATTGGTTTATCTCTTATTTACTCTAACATTTGTTGCCACAACATCCTCTCTTGGTGAAAGTATTACTTTTACTTTTGCTAACAGAACCATAACAGGCACTTCACCGAAGTTTCTGGAATTTGATGTAATGGTAGCAGGTGGAACAGGGGGCACAAAGATTGGTGATACTCAAGTCTATATCAACTATAACACATTGGGATTTGGGAGTTCTATTCAGACTAGTGGCAAGATCACAGCAACTAAAGGCTCTCTCATTTCATCTGCGACGTACGATATGCCTGTTCTTAATGACAATACCACGTCTCGCATATCCATTCAAGTCAGTTATCAGGGTAGCACGGGAAACGGTGCATCTCTTCCAACATCATCCTCTCAATTACTCCATATAAAAATTGAGATAGCGGACCAAAGCCAGGCAGCAGGTTTAAGTTTTGAACAATCGTTGATGGCTGGGCAGCAAGTGCAAGACGACAATTCAACAGTATACAGTCCGTTGACTGCAAGCGATGGGGATAATGGACCACTCCCTGTCGAACTTTCCTCCTTTACTGCTTCAATAAATCAAAATGTGGCAAACTTAATATGGAAGACAAAAACTGAAGTTAACAACTACGGATTCGAAGTGGAAAGGAAAGTAGAGAGCAGGGAGTACGGGGCAGGGAAATTCGAAAAGATCGGCTTTGTTAGCGGCTCCGGTAACAGCAATTCTCCAAAAGATTATTCTTTCCTGGATAAGAATCCTTCAGGCGGAAGCAGGTTCCTTTATAGGTTAAAGCAAGTTGATAATAACGGTAAGTTTACTTATTCGGATGAAGTTGAACTGGAATTGGTACCGGCTAAATTTGAATTATTTCAGAACTACCCGAACCCCTTCAACCCTTCGACCAATATAAAATTTGCCGTTCCGAAAGCCGGGAATATAAGTTTAAGTGTTTACAGCATCCTAGGTGAGAAAGTAAAAGATTTGGTTTCAGGATTCTATGAACCCGGTATTTATAATCTTGAATTTAACGCCAAAGATCTTGGAAGCGGAACTTATTTTTATAGATTGCAGGGAGAAAATTTCGTCCAGGTTAAAAAGATGCTGCTTGTTAAATAAATTTTTAACTTCATTAGGTCCTTAAAAAAAATTATCCTATTAAAGCTTAAAATAATAGCCGGTGAAAATAATTTACCGGCTATTTTTATTTTAAATTTTTTAGCAGTAAAAACAAAAAATGTGTTCCTTATCATACCTTCTCATTAAATGATTTATTAACGTCTCGCCGGATTTGTAATTAAAATCCCGAAATGCGGAATTTAAAGTCAAAGAGGTTGTTTAGAAAATATTTGAGATCCAACCATTCCCAAGTTTTGGAAAGGTTAGCTTTTTTATTTTTGACTTTGGTTTAATAAAAATTAACTACGTATGATTAGAAAATACACATCTTTCATTTCATTTCTGTAAAAAACAATTTTATTAAAATGTGAAATCCAACATCAAAATTAAGGGAACATGTTTTTTATCATCAATAATAAATAAACCAATATTTAAGTTTTATTGAGATTATAACGAGAGACAAGATATTTAGGTTTTGGTAGGATATAACGAGAGACACGATATGTCTAGCTTTTTGATACGCTATGCTAATGACATTAGATTTTTTATTATAAGTGCTTTGTTCATTAATATTAATTTTGTTTACTCTCAAAGCATTACCGTAACTTCCCCAAATGGGGGCGAGAAATGGGAAGCAAATTCTATTCAGACTGTTACATGGCTGAGCACTAACGTTGGCAAAGTTAAAATAGAATATTCGTTAAGCAATGGGGTAGATTGGAATATTATTACTCCTTCTGTTGATGCTTCTTTAGGAAAATTTTCCTGGACACTACCTAATTCACAATCGGCAGAAGTTTTTGTTAGAGTAAGCGATGTATACAATCCTTTTGTTAATGATATCAGCGATATAAAATTTAGCATTATTAAAAAAGCAGGAATTGATAAAGCAAAAGTGCAAAATAAAATATCAAGTACAGATACGATAAAAATAATGCCTTTAGGAGATTCAATTACATTAGGAGCATATGATAGCAGCGGAGTGGGGTATAGGGAAACATTATTTAATCTTTTAACTGAAGCAGGATATAATTTCAAATTTATAGGATCTCAAGAGAGCGGGCTAGAGAACGATCCTCCCAATCAAGGAGATCCGAGATATAATTTTTATATTAACGGTCGCCATCATGAAGGGCATGGAGGCTGGTCTGCATACAATTCTCCTTATACTGGTTTCTCATTATACCATTCTCTAACCAATTCAAATGCATCAACAAATCAGGATAGTTTTTTAATTATTAATCATCCTAATATTATACTTCTTCATATCGGTACAAATGATATAGGCCAAACAGGTGCACCGTATTATGATACACCTCAACAACTTTCATGGGAACTCCATTTAATCCTAGATAAAATTCATAATTTTGATTCTACCATTACGGTATTTTTAGCGAAGATAATTAATAGAGACGATACCGCTTCTTTTCAGCAGAGATATCAAAGAACGCATGATTTTGATTTACTATTACAGGGAATGGCAAAAGACTCTGCATCAGGAAAAATTGTAGTTGTAAATATGGAAGCTGCTCTTCATTATAATGTTCCCTACCAAACCGATCTTGTCGATGGAATACATCCCAAAACAACCGGTTATCAAAAAATGGCGGTTGATTGGTTTGATGCACTTCAAAATTATTACAGACCAATTTTAACTGCGCCTAATAATGAGGCGGTTAATTTAAATGTAGATACTACTTTTACCTGGAATGCACCGCCTGCAGCAAATGTTTCTACCATTTATCAGGTACAAATTTCCACTGATTCTATATTTTCAAATATCGTCCTTGATGAGCAAAAAATTGGCTCAAACTTCGAGTATCCACCAGATTCATTACATTACGGGACTCGGTATTATTGGAGAGTTAAGATCCCTGGTTATGAATGGTCATCAGTTTGGAGCTTTACTACTAAATCTATTCCGACTTATGTAGAGAAAATAGAATTAATTCCGAATAAATTTGAGTTATATCAGAATTATCCAAATCCTTTTAACCCATCGACAAAAATAAAGTTTAACTTGCCTGAAACTGCCAAGGTTAAATTAACTGTATATAATATAGTTGGTCAAGAAATAATTACTTTAATAAACAAATTTATGGATGCAGGTGTTTATAAAGTTGAATTTGACGGTAGTAAACTACCAAGTGAAACATATATATATAAGCTTCAAGCCGATAACTTTATCCAAATTAAAAAAATGATTCTATTGAAATAGGGTTAATCTTTTCTTTGTTTTAAAAATTCCATACTATAATAAATTCTACTGAGCCAGTTGTGAATGTGATTATGCCTAAAGCAGATTATAAATTTGCGGGTTAATTTTCTTAACAAATAATGATAGGTTAGGGAAGATGAAAGTCCTTACCATTTATTTAATTTTTATTTTACTGATTTCCTCTAAATTAATATTTCCTCAAATGGAAAAAGAAGCTCAGACGTGTCCTCAAGGAATGATTTCCTATTGGAAATTAGATGAGTTTGGAGCGGTAAATACATTTCTTGATTCTTATGGAGGAATTAATGCTTCTTCTTCAAGTAGCAATCGGCCTACCCAGGATACAGGGATTGTAAATAACGCAAGAAAATTTAATGGCAAAAGTGAGATTGTAGTACAAGACAATAATGCATACGATTGGGAAATACATTCAAGTTTTTCGATCGAACTTTGGGTAAAGACTACTGATTCAGGTATTGGTAGTAAAGTTTTTATCGGTAAATATGAGGGACCTGCTAAAATGTCCTGGTGGCTGGGCTATAATGATAGTAATAACGTGGTTTTTGAGCTTAACGATTCTAATAGGAATAGCAGCGATCTGCAAGGAACAAAAAAAATAAATGACGGGAAATGGCACCATATTGTAGCAATTAAAAATGATAGTCTGACCGCATTAGAATTATATGTTGATGGGGTTGAAGATGGTTTAATAACAACTTTTTTCACAGGTAATTTTTCCAATTCAGGCTCTATTAGCATTGGTTACTATGTAGACAATTATCATTACAGTGGTTTATTAGATGAAATTGCTATTTATAATATAGCATTAAACAAAGACTTAATACTGCACCATTACAATAATGGTTTGTTAGGAAGGGGATACTGTGATACGTTTGTAACAGATGTGAAAAATAATTTAGAAACTCCAATTAAATATACTCTAGAACAAAATTATCCGAATCCTTTCAATCCATCTACAACGATAGCTTTTTCAATTCCTAGTTCAGGGGATGTAAAACTTACTGTATATAATATACTAGGTCAACATATTTCAACTTTAGTTGATGATTTTCTTTCTCCCGGTTTTTATATAGATGATTTCAATAGTGGTAATTTACCTTCGGGTGTTTATTTGTATAAATTGGAGGCTGATGGATTTTCAGAAATAAAAAAAATGATTTTGATTAAATAATAATAATACATAACTAAAAAAAGAAGCCGTCTTAAAGGTAGTAATTAAGGCGGCTTTTTCTGTAAAAGGGAATCTGTAAAATAATTTGTGTAAATGGGATAGTTAATCATAGGAAAGGTTCTGACCTTTCCTGAAAATTCATTGAAAAATTAAAAGAACAATCGACCAATTTCTTGTCGTCATGGTCCACTTTTTAGAAAGATTCCTGTAAGCCGAATATAACATTTTTTTAAGAGCATCATCATTAGGGAAATTAGATTTTGCTTTGGTTATTTTCCTGAACTGGCGATAAACTGTCTCTACTTAATTAGTCTATAGATTACAGTTCTTATCTCTCCATGATACTTGAAGAAGGTGGATAAGTCGATCCGGTTTGTTCTCCAGGATTTTAGGACCAAATTATATTTCTTAAACAATTTTCTTCAAGCTCATTGTGGTTTTCCAAGGCTGCTTCTTTTCAAACTTATTTAAACCTTATTTTTAAAACAAAAAAGGCTGCCTCTTCCGAGACAGCCTTATTTTTTTAATTAATTATTAAGATTAATTATCGAATCAAATTTTCTTGACCCATCTTATTTCATTAAAATCATTCTTTTTGTAAAAGTAAAAGTGGAAGCATCTGCACCTTGTGCTTTAAGCATATAAAAATATACTCCGCTTGATAGATTGGATGCATCGAAGTTTATTTCATGAATACCTGCTTCAAATTCATTGTTGAGAATGCTTGCTACTTCCTGTCCAAGAGTGTTATACACTTTAACTTCTACTTTTGCCTTCATAGGAAGAGTGAATCTAATAGTAGTTGAAGGATTAAATGGATTAGGATAATTTTGCTCTAGAGCAAATTCCTTAGGAATTCCAAGATCAACTTCTATCGATTTAGAGTATTCGAAGGTACCATTAAAATCTATTTGCTTTAAGCGATAATAATATTTGCCAGATAAAGCTGATTTATCGGAATAATTATAATTTGTTTTTTCCGTCGTTGTCCCTTTTCCTCTAATGAATGCAATTTCAGCGAATTGCAAATTATTTTCGCTTCTCTGGAGACTAAAGCCTGCATTATTTATCTCAGTAGCTGTCTCCCAACATATCAGAACTTTGCCGTTAGTTGTGTTAGCAGTAAAGGTAGTCAATTCGACAGGGACTGCAGTGGTTATTTTGGCAAAGTTGCTGAAGGCAGAAACAGTATCCGCATTATAAGCATATACTCTATAAGTATAAGTTGTTGAAGGACTGGTTATAGAATCCGTATGTGTAGTAACTCCTGCAGCTACGGTATCGATATTGCTAAACGGTTGTGTAGAGTCTCCTAACGCTCTCTGAATTACAAAACCTGATTCATTCGAAGAGTTATCATTCCAGCTAAGGTTTACTCTAGTAGAATCTTTTGTATTTAATACAGCCACTAAATTAGTTGGTGCAGCAATTGTTGACAAAAGAGTAGTCACTGAGGCTTCATTGCTGTAACCTGATTGAGTAAAAAGATTGAAGGCTTTTACTCTGTATGTATAATTAGTTGTATCAACCACATTAAAATCACTATACGCTGTACTGTTTGCTGCTGTTGAATCTATAACAGCAAAACTTCCAGCTCCATGTTTCCTTTCAATAATGAATCCGGTCTCATTATTTGAACTATCATGCCAAGCAAGTTCAACTCTTCCGGCCGAGTTTGCAAGAGCAGTAAGATTGCCAGGAGTTTTAACAGATCGAAATACTTTTACTACAGCATTATCACTCGTATCGCTTCCGAATGTATTAGTGACGATAACTCTATAAACTGAGCCGCTATCTGCAAATGTAGCAGAAAGGATTGAATAGATAGAATCGGTCGCCCCGGCAATATTGACTCCATTTTTTTGCCATTGATAATTTAAAGTAGCTTCTCCGACAGCTCTTGAATTTAAAACGACGGTATAACCTTCTTGTAAAGTAGTATCTTTCGGTTCTTCTATAATGAACGGAGCATTAATCCCGTTATATCCGAGGGAAAAGTTATGTGCAACTTCTACGGAATCAAGAGATCGATAATAAATAGCAGCTAGATAATATATTCCTTTCCAAGGTACAGTTCCATTTAAAAAGCTGCCAAGTGATAATTTTGTGAGATAAACCCAGTTACTGAGATTCCCCGGGATTGTTTCTGAAGCAACTTCAACTCCGTTTCTATAAATTTTTGAGACTCCTTCAGCTGAATGAGTAAATGTTAAGTGTATTAAATCAGTGCTTAAACTCAAATTGTCTGTTGCACCAGGATTACCGAGGGCAGAAGTAGTAGTAGTTCTACATAAAAAATTGTATCCATTATAATTTTCTATTCCAAAATTAACATTAGAAGGAGAAGTAGTTAGGTCAATTATTCTGCCAGTTCCTGTAGTTAATGGTCTTATCCACATTTCAACTGACATTTCATTATTAAATCTTATAGAATCAACAACTCTCCCGGATGCAGTCAAAGATGTTGAATTAATTAAAGCTCCATCTTTAACGAAAAGTCCATTATTCGACCAATCTACTGATGAACCATTAGTAATAGTCAGATTTAATGGATTAGGATATCCTGCAACATCCTTTATTTGATTACCTGATCTTTCCTTAAAGTTATACAAAACTAATTGACTGCCTGTAACCCTGCTTCCCACTGCAGTAACATATAATTTAACAGTTTGACTTGCATCGCTGCCATGAGAGTTGGAAACAATAACTTGAAATTCAGAGCCATTCATTAATAAAGTTGTGGTGGGTGTTGTGTAAGATGAATCATTGGCACCCCCGATTGGAAAACCATTAAGGTACCACTGGTATTCAAGTGTATCTCCGGAAGCTTGTACTGTAAATGTAGCTTTTTGTCCAACAATTACCCCCCGCGAAGAAGGTTCTTTTGTAATTAACGGTGCTTGCCCAAAAGTCTGAATGGAAAAGAACACCAAAATCAAGGCTACAAAAAACGTCGTAACATTTTTATTCATATTTTCTCCTATTATTTTGTTTAAAATAATCAATTGTTTCAGAAAGAGATGGTAAAATCAAAGTATTAAAAAAGACAAGATTTATACCATTTATGTTCTTCCAAATAAATCAAATTTCAAATGAAAAATAAAAAAATAAAACCTAAAATGATACACTTTCGGCATTTTTAACATTATTATTTATTAAGTTATTTAAGGCATTAAGCATAATGCCGCTAATTTTTATATTTAATCGGAAATTTTGTTTAAACTATCTCAAAATAATGTATATGCTCATAAGTTTGTAATTTATCGGGAAAATGAGTGACACTTTTTTCTCTTTTTCTTAATGATTATATTATAAAGTTTTATGGCATTATTTATGTTTAATTTATTTTTGATACGGGCTTTTCTCTCCAATTATTTTTTTAAAAAAAAATTATAATGGAATTATCTGTAGTTATACCTGTCTATAATGAAGAAGAATCTATTAAACCGCTTTATGATTCACTTGTAAAAGCTCTTGATGACTTATTGCTCGAATATGAAATAATACTGGTGGATGACGGGAGCAAGGATAGAACTTTTATAAATGCCTCTGAAATTGCAAAGGCTGATCACCGGGTAAAGGTAATTAAGCTCAAGAAAAATTACGGACAGACTACTGGGCTGCATGCAGGACTTCACTACGCCAGGGGAAGATATATTGTTACCATGGACGGGGATCTTCAGAACGATCCCGATGATATCCAGTATTTCCTCTCCAAGATTAATGAAGGGAACGATATTGTGCTCGGATGGCGTCATCAGCGGAAGGATTTTCTTATCTCCAGAAAAATTCCTTCCAAGATCGCCAATTGGCTTATAACTAAAATTACCGGTGTGCCTGTAAAAGATAACGGCTGCGCCATAAGGGCATACCGCACAGAGGTTATTAAAAAATTCCCGATGTATTCCGAAATGCATAGACTTATGCCTGTAATAACGGCATTATCAGGCGCAAAGTTTGCACAGATTAAGGTTAAGCATCATCCCAGGAAATTCGGTTCGTCGAAATACGGACTCTCGCGTATTTATAAAGTTCTCATTGATATGACTGCGCTGAAAATTATATTCACTTTTTTTCACCTGCCCTTATATGGGTTCGGAATATTTGCCACCCTCTTTGGGATAATTTGCCTTCTTTCATTTATTTATGCCATTGTATATGCTCTCTATAATCCCAGTGAAACTATTGTTACACTTATGGGAGTCGGTATTCTTTTCGGATCTTTAAGTATTTTTTTGGCTTTTCTCGGGATAATCAGCGATTTGATATATAAATACGGCGATATAAAAATTGATAAGCTTTTAAAAACTAGGTAAACAAAATCATTAGGTTCAATAATGAATGATTTAATGGATATCTCTGTGATCATTTCAATAACCGACCTGCATTCTTACGATAAAATATCGGAATTATATTTCCGCTATAAAAAAGGACTTGAACAGACAAAGATGAATTATGAATTTATTTATGTTACCGATAGGGATTCGGAATCCGTGAATACCGAACTTAATAAGCTTCTAAATCTCGGTGAAAATTTTAAGATCATAAAGCTGGGCAGGTGGTTCGGTGATGCCACCGCATTGAATGTCGGGTTTGAAAACGCTTCCGGCAGAATTATACTCACTCTCTCTTCTTACCAGCAGATTAATGAATCCGACATACCTAGATTAATTCAATCTTTAAACGAAGCCGATATGGTTATCTGTCGAAGGACGAAACGGTTGGGCAATATCCTTCACAATCTCCAAGCAAAGATTTTTCATTACCTGGTTAAATTAACGCTAGGTGTTGTTTATCATGACCTTGGCTGCTATGCCCGTGCCTTTAAAAGAGAAGTTCTTCACAATGTTTATATCTACGGGGATCAGAACAGGTTTCTTCCTCTCCTTGCGAACCGGTACGGGTTTAAAGTCAAAGAGATTGATGTTCAGCCTCTTTATGAAGAGCTTTCGAAAAGGGTTTACTCGCTTGGCCATTATACCGAGAGACTTGTAAATCTTATATCCATTTTTTTCCTTATAAAGTTTACACGGAAACCTCTCAGGTTTTTTGGTTTCCCGGGCATTCTTATTTTTACTGCCGGATTTCTTCTTGCATTATATCTGTTTTGGTTAAGAATGTTCGGCGGGGAAGGTCTTGCCGATAAACCGATTGTCTTGGTTAGCATTTTATTGATAGTCTTCGGAATCCAGCTGTTTGCAATCGGATTAGTTGCAGAGATAATTATTTTCACTCATGCTAAAGATTCAAAAGAATACATCATTGAGGAAATAATCGATGAAACTAAATCTAAGAGAGAGGAAATTAAGAAAAGCCTGGAAGAGCATATTTGAAAGGAAAAACCTTTAACTAAAAAGTCCCGGCTCCGGGACTTTTTAGTTACATGTACTGTTTAATTCTTGGATAATTTATTCAGCTGCCTTGTTACTCTTCTTGAGCTCTTCATTGCAAGCAGGATCAAAATTCCTAAATAGACTACTACTCCGATTTCAACAACTCCCATCAAATCCTCCTTATATTTTTCATTATTTTTTACCAATTTTATGCCATTAGAATCTTTTTAATTTTCTTTTTTCTGTCCGGGTCAATACGTTAAGACCGAATTTTTTCCGTAACTTATGTAAATTTTTCTTGAATTTTGGTATTCATCTTCATCTTTTTACGGGTGATTATTTTTGTTTGATTTTAATCATTAATGGCTGATAAAATGATGAAAACAGATGTATTCCTGCTGACCGGTGAGTGGCGGGATATTAATGGGAAAAATGAATTAAGATTTATTGGAAAATCAGGTGAATACGGGCCTGTTGAAATTATCATCAATGATTTTAAACCTGTTTTTTTTATAGAAAGAGATTCACCTCAGGAACCTGAAGTTCTGAAAGGATGTTTCAAGAAAAAAACAATTCTTAGGGCATTTAACGGAAAAAATCTTGATGCTCTCTATTTTACTTCCCAGAGGGAGCTTAAAAATGCCGATGAAGAATTGCACCGCCTGAATATTGCTACTTATGAAGCGGATAT
>DATKLQ010000282.1:0-12775 GCA_035542335.1 Ignavibacteriaceae bacterium
AGGTTTGTCTCTGTCTTTAAAGTGGGCGGTTTAGATAAAGTAATATCAGAATCTTTAAACATAAGTGTTCTTATTTTATTAGATAAATGTTAAACTATTGTTTTGCAGAAGTGCAGAGATTAGAACCGGTTTAAATTCAGATTATTAAAAATATTTTTTCAAAATTAATTTTCAAACAGAAAAGACCGGATTTCTTTTATAATGTAATGCAGGGTACATCTTAAATAAAATGAGAATATGGAGCAGTTCGATTTTATCCAGCATCAAGTATCCAGCATCCAGTATCCAGCATCCAGTATCCCCTTCTCCATCAGCAGTTATTTTCTGGTTTTAAATTCTTAAATTTGAAACAAATAAATAAAATTTCTGGTTAAAGCGTGAAAATTAGGAGGTAAAAATGTTTAAGTTAATTTTATTTGCTATCACGCTTTTTGCGGCCTTTGGGAATGCACAGAATGCAGGTGAAGTTTTAAAATCGGTACAGCAGAAATTTAACGGTATAAATGACCTGTCGGCGGATTTTACGAGGTACTCCGGAGGTTCCAATGAATATTCGGGAAAATTCTTTTACAAGAAGGATAATAAGATCAGGCTTGAGCTGAAGAATTCAATAATAATTTCAGATGGTGAGACAAATTGGAACTACAGCAAAAAAGGGAATAAAGTAGTTATAAGCAAATTCGATGATTCCGATCCGTTGGCACTATCTATCCAAAAAGTTCTATACAAGTATCCTTCGGAATGTAAAATAAGCAGTGAATCTGCCGGAGAAAAACAGGTTCTTGTTTTTGTTCCGGAGGATTCTTCCGATCTGAGCTTCAATAAAGTGAAGATTACCCTTAATAAGGAAAATTTAATCGATGAAATTTCAATAGATGATCCGAACATCGGTGTAATTGAAATTGCGTTATCAAACTATAAGCTGAACCGGAATATCCCGGATAATAAATTCACGTTTTCTCCCCCGGAAGGAAGCAAGGTGATTGATCTCAGAGCCGAATAAAAAAATAATGAGGAGAGCTATTAATTATTCGCTTTCCTTTATTTTAACCGGTATTTTTTTATACATTGCCTTCCATAATGTTGATTTTAGGGAAGTCCTTAGAGTCGTCTCAAGGTCTTCAATCTTCTGGGTGCTTGCCTATCTCTGCATTTATTTATTCGCTCATTTTGTAAGGGCAGTCAGATGGAAGATTATACTCAATTCGGTAAAACCCGATACATCTCTGATGAACCTTTTCGGCGCGCTGATGATCGGCTATGGTGTTAACTGCGTTGTGCCCAGGCTGGGAGAAATTGCCCGGGCGGTATTAATCGGAAAATGGGAAGGGTTGTCCCGCTCTTCAATGCTCGGAGCAATTATTCTTGAAAGAATTATTGATATGATTTTTTCGGCACTAGCCGTTGTTGTATCCCTTATGATATGGAATGGCGATCTCAGCAAAAATTTTCCCTGGCTTAAGCCTGCTACTTATGTATTAATGATCGGAATGGGGGGCGTAATACTGATTCTGTATCTGATAATTAAATTTAAAGAAAAATTTTACGGGACAATTGTCAGGCTCGTAGGAATATTTTCCGAAAGGCTGTCTCATAAAACGGCTTACATATTTTCTATGCTTACTCAAGGTTTCGGCAGCCTTAAGGGAATAAGAAACTATATACTGACTCTTCTGCTTAGTGTGATAATAATACTTCTTTATGTTACGACTTCCTATATCGGTTTCTTTACATTAGGAATGCAGGATATAAAACCGGTAACCTATGCAATGGGATGGGTTTTGATGAGCATTAGTACTATAGGTGTAATCATCCCGACTCCCGGATCTACCGGCTCGTATCATACGTTTGCTAAATCTGTCCTTGTAATGCTGTTCGGATTCAGTGAAGTAGTCTCGCTTTCATATGCTTTCTTAACACATATAATTTCCTACTTTTCGGCTATATTTGCCGGCCTGTTCTTCTTTTTAACTCTCAATAAACAGCACGAGAATTTGCTGAAAGTCCTTAGGACTGAAGTGGATGAATTATGAGAAATACTTTAATCCCTCTACTAATAATTGCGGCTTCATCAATTGTATACTCACAGATAGAGCTGCGGGGAGGAATGGGGATCGACTTCGCAAGCACTCCTTCATTAAAGGATTACATCAACCAGATTGTCGGCACTGAATTATTAGGAAGCTTTAACTCGGCAATTGTATTCTCGGGAGAAGCTGATTATTACTTGAATGAAAATTTTTCCTCCGGAATAGATGCCGGCTACCTGATAAATTCCTACACAAGTATAGATGATCTCGGGAAGTATGAGTTTTCTTATAATATTCTCTCACTTTCAGTAATGGGATATTACGTAATTACCGGAGAGGGATATCATTTTAAATTCGGCGGCGGCATCGGCCCCCGCTTTGTTTCTGCGGATGAATCACTTCCGGGGACAGCATCAACTATGACTTATAGATCAACCGGCTTCGGCATTATCATCCGGGCAGACGGCAATACCTTGCTAAGCGGAAGAGTTTATGCAAATATCGGCGCCGATATTAAGTATGACTTTAACGGGGAACCATCTAATAACGGTAATCACCTTGTAAATTTAATAATCCCTGAAAATGTATCGCTTAATTCTTTATCCTTCGGAGTACGTCTGGGCGTATCTTATTTGTTTTGAGGCTAAGGCTGAGGCTAGGGTGTAGATAAAATTTTCAATATTCAATACTCAATGTTCAATTTTCATTTCTTATTTAAATATTGAAAATTGATCATTGAACATTGATCATTCTTTTTGTATTCTCATTTAAAAGGATAAAACTTGAATATACTCGAAGCAATTTTCCTTGGCATTATCCAGGGCATAACGGAATTCCTTCCCATCAGCAGCACCGGGCATCTTACTTTAGCCGGGAAATTTATGAATTTGATTTCACCCGAGCACCCTGAACAATGGACAGCTTTTATCGCAGTAATCCAGATTGGAACCTTAATAGCAGTATTGATTTATTTTTGGAAAGATATATTAAATATTATTTCATCTTTTTTTAAACAAAATATCTTTTCAAGAAGAAAATTTTCCGAGCAGGATCAGAATTCCAGGCTAGGCTGGTTTATAATAATCGGCACTATTCCGGTCATTATATTCGGGCTACTTTTTAAACATATAATCGAAGGCTCACTGACAAAAAATTTATACGTTATATCGGGCAGCTTAATAGGGTTGGCTGTTATTCTTGCAGTTGCTGAAAGGACGGCAAAGTTCAGGAAAGAAATAAAAGATATTTCAGCGGCCGATTCCTTTTTAATCGGAGTAGCGCAGTCCTTTGCATTAATTCCCGGCTCCTCGAGATCGGGAACAACCATTACAGGCGGCTTATTCCTCGGATTGAACAGGGAAGCGGCGGCCCGTTTTTCTTTTCTCCTGAGCATCCCCGCGGTTTTTGCCAGCGGTTTGCTCGAGCTTTATGAATCGTTGAAATTTTTAGATGCCTCAATGAGTATTAATTTAGCAGTTGCAACTGTTTTTTCCGCTGCAAGCGGTTATGCCGCAATCGATTTTCTCTTAAAATATTTAAGAAAAAATTCCACATTTGTTTTTATATACTACAGAATAGTTCTAGGACTATTCATTTTAATTCTTTTATGGTCAAATATAATTTTGCCTTAAGGAATGCATAGCTGCATGAATGCATGACTGCATGGTTGAATGATTGAATGTTGCATGACCTCATGGTTGGATGACTTCATGGAAATTTAATTGGTTTTGAAAGATTTTTTTTGAGAGATGGCTTTTTAATATAACTTTGTATTCATGTTCTCTGTATTCATGCAACCATGCTAACATCTGTTCCGTAAAAATTTATAAGTTAACTATAGTTTAAATATTCAATTCTAGGAGGCCAAATGAAATACTTTCTTTTTTCTTTTTTTCTGATATTGGCTTTGAGCTGTAAATCAAACTCAAACGGAAAGGAAACGCCGGAAACAACTAACGAAGGAACAAAAATGGAAGATTCAACCGGAGCGCAGAAGCAGTTCTCTACAGATTCATCATATACAGCAGTAATTGAAACAAATATGGGAACAATAGAAGCACAGCTTTTTCCCAAAGCCACACCGAAGACGGTGGAAAATTTTGTCGGACTAGCCAGAAAAGGCTACTACAATGGGATAATCTTCCATAGGGTAATAGATAATTTTATGATCCAGGGTGGCGATCCCACCGGAACCGGTACGGGCGGCGAAAGTCTTTGGGGCAACAACTTTGAAGATGAAATAGTCGATACTTTAAAATTCGATAAGCCCGGAATGCTTGCAATGGCTAATGCAGGGCCCGGCACAAACGGCAGCCAGTTTTTCATTACTACCGTGCCTACCAAATGGCTGAACGGTCATCATACAATATTCGGTAAAGTTATTAAAGGAATGGATGTGGTAAAAAAAATCGACAAAGTAAAAACTTCGAAGCCGTATGACAAACCGGTGAACGATGTTGTAATGCAGAAGGTGACGATAGTAGCAAAGTAAGCTTTTAAAATGTAAGACTCACCTTAAAGGTGAGTCTCACTTGTCTGGATTTCAATAGTTGTGTTTCCTTCTATTCTATAAATACCCTTGCTTAATGGAAAATTTCTTGTGTACACTGCCAATATTTCCCCTTTTCCTGCAATGTTCTTGCCCCCATAAATATCAATAAACGGTAAATTCCGAAAACTAAAAGTTCGAAACGTCGATACTCCAAAATACATTCGTAAATCAAAATTCGTAATTCGCCTGTCCGGCGAAGCTTAAGCGAAGCCGGATAAATCAAATCCGAAATTTGAAATCCGACCTGTCCTGCCTCAAGCAGGAAATCCGCAATCCGAATTCCGAAATCCGAAATGATCACTGCTGCCGCTCATTCAAAATAAATTTCCGATTCTCAATCCTCCTTTATATTTTTCAATTTAAAGTTTATAATCGTTTTCTTATGGCCAAATCCAAAGCCGGCGTTCAGTCAATCCAGGATGCCCTGAAAAAGCTCAATGCCGGTGAAATACTACCGGTTTATTTCCTATTCGGCGAAGATTCATTCAGCCTGGATACCGGACTTAAGGCAATTGAAAAAGCCGTAAGGCCTCACCTTCAATCCGATTTTGATTATGAAGTTTTTCACGGGGAGGATAAAATCGTTGATGAAGTATTGGGCTTCGCCGAGGCTTTCCCTTTCGGCTCCGGGAAGAAGCTGATAATATTTAAAGAGCTTGAAAAAGTAAAAGATAAAAAAAAGCTTGCCGGCTATGCTGCTTCTCCCCCGGATTTTACAGTGATGGTTTTAATTCATTCGGGAGAAGTTTCAAATCTTGCAAGTGAACCATACCGGACATTAGTAGAGAACCGCTTCCTCTTCGAAGCAAAAGAGTTAAAAGGGAAAAATCTCCTTGATTGGTTAACCGGCTACTGCGAATCAATCGGCAAAAATATTTCCGAGGAGAATGCACAGATACTGCTCGATATCACAGGCGAAAACAGAACACTGCTTGAATCTCAGATCGAAAAAATCTCTATTTATCTCGGTGATAAAAAAGAGATCTCACTAGATTCCATTCGTGGACTTTCAACAGCCTTAAAAGAATACACCATTTTCGATCTTCAGAATGCAATCGGCAGGAAAGATAAGCCTGGTGCAATGAAGATAGCATTTAACATGCTTGATAAAGGAGCTGAACCGACTTACATTCTGTTTATGCTTACAAGATACTTTACAGGGCTATCGAGGATTACCGAAATGACAAGTCAAAAACTTCCCGATGCTGCTGCCGCAAGAATTGTAGGCACGCATCCTTTTTATTATAAAGATTATTTAAAAGCCAAATCGCTTTATTCGGAATCAAATATGTACAATTCGGTACAGGCTTTATTGAAAGCCGATGTATCAATTAAAACGACATCTGCGGACCCAAAAACAGTGATTTCCATCCTCATCACGGAAATAATCGGATAAATTTCTCTGCTAAAATTCCGGATTATTATTTTTTTCATTTAAATTGCATCAAAAGCCTCGCTTTTCGTTTATATATTCATCATTTTTTTCATTTTTAAACTTTTTAAGTAATTTAGCGCTTCTGATCGGAAACAATTCAGAAAATCAATAAGTATAAATCCATTGGCGGAAAATAGACTGAACGAATTAAGTGATGAAGAACTTATACTTGAATTTCAGCAGCACAACACCGTTGAAGCATATGAAATTTTAGTATCCAGGTACAAAAATCCCTTAATTAATTATGTTTTCCGTTTTATTGGAGATTATGAAGCTAGTGCTGATATAGTCCAGGATACTATGATTAAGGTTTATAGGAATAAAGATTCTTATAAATCTATTGCTAAATTTTCTACATGGATTTATACTATTGCAGGTAATTTAGCCCGGACTGAATATCAGAGACGGAAGAGGAGGAGGTTTTTTTCTATTAGTCCTAAAGGGGAGGAACAGGAAATATTTGAAATTCCTGATGAAAGCTACCGCCCGGATATAATTACCGACAGCGGTATAAAGGACGAAATAATCCAAAAAGCCTTGCTCAAAGTCTCGGATGCATACAGGGATGTGGTGATTTTAAGAGATATTCAGGAACTATCATACGAAGAAATTGCGGAAATAACAGGCATAGCTGTTGGTACTGTTAAATCTAGGATAAACCGGGGCAGAGCCCAGCTGCAGAAAATGTTAAAGGATATTTACAAGGAGTAAATCTTTAAGATGGCTTTAAATGAAGATGAAATGAAGTATCAACAGGTGATTGCCTCACTGAAGCAGCTTCAGAAAGTAAAAGTGCCTGAAAATTTCGAGCTTGAATTAATGAGAAAAATTAATTCGGGAAAATATGCTGAGAAAAAAAGAAGCTTCTTGGAAAAACTTTTTATTCCGGCGAGATTAATTCCTTCTGCCGGAGTTGCAGTGGCTGCTGTCATTCTTTTCTTTGTAATGAATACGGAGTCTGATGAATTTGAAAATCCTTTGCTGATTAAACCGAGAATCAGGGAAGACGCTCCAATATCTATTCAGCAGGTTCTGCAGCCCCCTGCTGCCGAGCTAAAAAGGAATTTAATTAAAAAAGAGAAGACAGCCGCAGCAGATAAAGATAACGGGAAAAAAGAATATTATGGATCAGATCTTAATATTCCGGAACCCAAAGGAACAGACAAAAACCCGGCCCCTAAAATTTCTGCGCCCGAACCCCTTGGATTTGTAAGGCTCGATTCTATAAATTCCTTAGACGATCAGCTTTGGAAAGAAAATGATTCTTTCTTCAGCCAAAATGTAGATGTCCCGGGGAATTATCCTTTAGTTAGAGGCGCATCCGGAGAGGTTTACCAGATAACAAAAAGCGGTCTTAATTACCGGCAGGTGAATATTGTGGAAGAAGAAAGGCAGCAGATTACACAGCTCAAAGCCAAAATGAAATCATTAATGAACCAAACTAGTAAAGCTTTGAAAATTAAATGAAATAAGCTTTTTGTTATTAAAGTCGAACTTATTTATATTTACCCCCGCAATTTTTGAGTTTAATAAAGAATTTTTAGATTAATAAAGGCAGAAAATGAAAAAAGGCATTCATCCGGATTATAGACCGGTTGTTTTTCAAGATGCTTCAGCAAACTTTTCAATATTAACCCGCTCAACAATTAAAACGAACGATACTATTAAATGGGAAGACGGAAATACTTATCCCTTAATACGTCTTGAGATTTCCAGTGCCTCCCATCCATTCTTTACCGGAAAACAAAAATTAGTAGATACAGCCGGACGTGTAGAGAAATTTAAAAAGAAATATTCCAAGAAAAGCTGAGCTTAATCCGTAAAAACAGAAAATGCCCGGTTATGCCGGGCTTTTTTGTTTCAGGGCTTCAGAAGCCCTTGCTTTTACAATGTTTGTCTTCAACTTATCGACAAAAAGTCAAGAAGTTTGAAATTAAATTGGGATTTGAAATATAAGTTTTCCTCAATCCGAAATTCGAATTCCGAAATTCGCAATCAAAGTATCTCCCTCAAAGATGCATAATTAGCAGAAATCGTTTTGTCTATATCTTTCTTCGAGTGTGCAGTTGAAACAAATATGGCTTCGAACTGAGATGGAGGGAGATAAATTCCCCTTTTCAGCATTTCATTAAAATATTTTCCGAATAATTCGGTATCTGCTTTAACTGCCGAATTAAAATTCGTTACATCCCCTTCCGTAAAGAATAGAGTAAACATTGAACCAACCCGGTTTAAAGCAAATTTCTTTTTCAGCTTTTTAATATTTTCAATAAAGCCTTCAGCAAGGTAAGAAGATTTCTTCTCAAGCTGTTTATATATACCGGGATTTTCTTTTATAAATCTTAAAGCCGCCAAACCGGCCGAAACTGCCAAAGGATTTCCGCTTAATGTTCCGGCTTGGTAAACAGGCCCCGACGGAGCTATCATTTCCATAATCTCTTTCTTACCGCCGAATGCGCCTACAGGAAGGCCGCCGCCGATAATTTTCCCGAAAGTGCTTAAATCCGGTTTCACTCCGTACAATTCCTGCGCGCCGCCTTTGGCGACTCTGAATCCCGTCATAACTTCGTCAAAAATTATAACTGCTTTTTCTTCACGGCAGATATCGAATAATTCCTTAATGAATTTACCGTCTGAAGGAACCACTCCCATGTTTCCCGCAACCGCCTCGATTATCAAGGCGGCAATTTCATTTTTATTTGCGGAGAATAATTTCTTTACAGATTCAATATCATTGTAATCTGCCGTTAAAGTATCTGCTGCATTTCCTTTGGTTACCCCGGGGCTAGTCGGGATTCCGAGGGTAAGAGCACCGGAGCCGGCTTTAATCAAAAAATAGTCCGCATGCCCGTGGTAGCATCCTTCGAACTTTATAATTTTTTCTTTTCCGGTATAAGCGCGCGCAGCACGTACTGCACTCATTGTTGCCTCGGTCCCGCTGTTGACCATTCTTACCATCTCAATAGACGGAACAAGCTCTGCAATGAGCTCCGCAAGCTTTATTTCATTTTCAGTCGGTGCACCGAAGCTTGTACCTTTCTCCAGAGTTTTTTGGATTGCTTTTATAATAAACGGCGGATTATGACCGAATAAATGCGGACCCCAGCTTCCAATGTAATCGATGAACTCGTTCCCGTCTGCATCGTAAATTTTAGAGCCTTTTCCTTTTTTAATAAAGAGCGGATTGCCTCCAACTGATTTGAACGCTCTTACGGGTGAATTGACTCCCCCCGGAATAATTTTTTTTGCTTCTTCGAAGAAGGTTCGGCTTTTTTTTGTTTTCATTAGGTTTTAAACTTTAAGATTTATAATTGATTTTTATTAAACTTCTGAGGACGCTAAAATTTATCTGTAATTACAAAAGGGAATGGTTAAATTATTAAGAAAAAACAAAATTATTCAGGCTAAAGCGTAAAAATTCTATTGATGAGATCAGGCTAAATGAAAAAAGGCAGGCTTTAAATTACATGATTATGTAGATTATTAATCCAAGGAGCGCTGCCAGGTAAATTGGAAGCCATATATGGGATTTCCCATCAGCAATGTATTCTTTAGCAATACATTCTTCGAATTGAGGACAATCTATACAATCGCTGTAATCGATTGTACAGGGTTTAAAGGTTTCTGTTACCCCAAATCACTATTCTCCTAAAACTCCACTGCAAATTTATTCTCATAAATTGATAAAATCAATATACTTACCGATTTTTTTTAATTTTTTATTTTAAATGGAATCTGCAATTCTTTATCCCTGCTCTTTAATCATTCTACTCTTATACTCCTCATCCTTAGAATTTTTGTTAAGATAAAGTGTCTGCGTCGGATATGCGAAATTAATTTTACGTTTTTCAAATTCTTCATAAATCATCAGATTAATACTCTGCTGTATGTCCATATATTTATTATAATCAGCTGATAAGACATAATATACGAATTCAAAAATTAGGCTGGATTGAGAGAAGCTTGCAAAATGCGCCCTATCGAATGCAATATCCTTTTGAATTTCAATAATTCTTTTTACAATCAACGGGATTTCTTTTAAAACTTCCGCTTTAGTTTGATAAACCACTGCCAATTGAAATACGACTCTTCTTCTTTCCATTTTTTTATAATTATGAATGCGTGAAGCGGTAAGATTCGCATTCGAAAAAATCAGCTGTTCGCCGCCAAGACTTCGCAGCCTGGTTGTTTTTATCCCGATGTACTCTACGGCACCCATTTTATCATCAACAATAATAAAATCGCCGATTTCAAAGGGCCGGTCAAAAAATATCACAAAGTAACTGAACAGATCGCCTAAAACTGCCTGTGCTGCCAGGGCGATTGCAATTCCCCCGATTCCCAGACCGGTGATCACTGCAGATACATTGTATCCTAGATTGCTGAGAAGAAAAACGATTCCGAATCCCCAGATGAGAAATGTTGCTATCGAAGTAATTCCTTTAATCTCTTTCTGCTTTTCTTCCCCTTTATCCTGCCTAATAATGTAATTGTTAAAAGAGAACCTGAAGGTTGATGAAATTAATTTTATTGTAAAAAATGTAATTAATATGGATGAAAGAATGTGCAGAACATTCAGCACTTTCGGCGATATCTCCAATGTGGTTACTGCAAAATATAAAATCCCGTAATAAACTAACGGCAGGACAGAGCTTTCCAAACCTCTTATAAGGAAATCGTCTATTTTCGTCTCTGTTCTTTCAGACCATTTCTTCAGCCGGTACAAAACAATTTTTTGGAATATTTTTATTATAATTATTCCGGCTGCAAAAATGGCTAAAGCGGTTAAATACATTAAAACCGTGTTACCAAAGTATACCCGGTTTAAAAATTCCTGCATGTAATAACTCTCCTTATTTTTATTATTGAACTCTATTTATACCTCTATTATAAAAATTTTTAGAATAGCCGCAAATATTATGTAAGCCGGAATAAGGTTTATCACATTCGGGGTATTAGAAATAAGGCATCTCAATTTCCTGGTTTCTCATATATTGAGATTCATTCCCCGATTCTTTGTATTTTTTGGCTATTCAAAATTTTCCCGGCTTTTATTTATTTAGAAATGTAAGATGATATGGCTGATAAACCTATAACGGCATTCTTACTCACTTATCGCTGCGTCAATGAAGAAATAGAAAAAACAGTAGTTGAATTAAATAATTCCGGGTTAGTCGGATCGATATTTATAGTTTCCTCTTCGGAATTTGGATTTAATATTCCGGCAGTTTCCTTTATTAAAGTTGAGAACCCTTTCGGCAGCAATTCTGTAAGAGAAATTAATGAAAAGGCTGAAACTCCATACATCCTGTTTATTTTGAAGCAAAGCGGGAGTGAATTAGGCAGCTTTTCCTTGGATAGAATGTTCGGTATCGCTGAATCTTCGGGAACAGGTTTAATTTATTCCGACTATTATGATTTAAAAAATGGAAACAGATCGCCCCACCCGCTCATTGATTATCAGCCCGGCAGCATTAGAGATGATTTTGATTTTGGTCCGCTTTTCATAATCTCCAAGGAAGCTTTGAATCATTTTTTGACTGAAGATAAAACGGATTATAAATTTGCCGGTATGTACAACCTGCGTTTAAATCTTTCACGTAAATATCCTGTGATGAGAATACCCGAATATCTTTATTCAATAAACCAAACGGATTCGAAAAAATCAGGGGAAAAAATTTTCGATTATGTTGATCCGAAGAATATAGAAGTCCAGCAGGAAATGGAAAAAGCTGCGACGGAGCATCTGAAGAAAATTAATGCATATCTGCTTCCTAAGTTTGAAGAAGTAAAGACTTTTGATCAGGAATTCCCTTTCAAAGCTAGTGTCATTATCCCTGTTAAAAACAGGGTAAAAACCATAGCCGACGCCGTTAATTCAGCATTAACTCAAAAAACCGATTTCCGGTTCAATATAATTGCAGTTGATAATCATTCGAACGACGGTACAACTGAAGTTTTAAAATCTATTTCAATAAGTAACAAAAGACTGATCCACCTGATGCCTGAAAGAAGAGATCTCGGAATAGGCGGGTGCTGGAATGAAGCTGTCAATATTGCTAATTGCGGAAAATTTTCGGTGCAGCTCGACAGCGATGATCTTTATCCAGATGAAAATACTCTTCAAAAGATCATTAATCTATTTGATGCTGAAAAATGTGCAATGGTGATTGGCTCCTATAAGCTTACTGATTTTAACCTAAATGAGATTCCTCCCGGGGTTATAGATCATAGAGAATGGACAGATGAAAACGGCAGGAATAATGCTTTAAGAATAAACGGGCTCGGTGCGCCCAGGGCTTTTTTTACACCGGTTCTTTGGGACCTTAAAATTCCTAATGTCAGCTACGGCGAAGATTATGCAATAGGACTCGCAATATCTAGGCGTTATAAAATTGCCAGGATTTACGAGCCTATTTACCTCTGCAGAAGATGGGAGGGTAATTCCGATGCCGCCCTTTCAATTGAAAAACAGAACTCAAATAATTTCTACAAAGACAGAATAAGGACTTTTGAAATAATTGCCAGAAAGAGGATGAATACTAAGTAACTATTAAAATTTTGCTTTGTTTCATGAGGAATATATTTAAATAATTTAAATTTAAATATACTGCTTGGATATCAAGCTTGTATTCATGCCTCTTTGCAAAAAGACTCAAGGAACTTGTGTCCCAAGTCCTACATTAAATCTCCAGTAACTGTTCTTGTCGTCGTTTTGAACCTGTCCATTCAGATTGAAATCAGCGCTTCGATAGCCTG
>DATKLQ010000283.1:0-2142 GCA_035542335.1 Ignavibacteriaceae bacterium
TAAATTGAAATTAGTCATAAGATCTATTCCAAATAATTTCGCTGTACCCCGGGCTATATCAGTGTAACCGGAAAAATCACAATATATCTGGATTGTAAATAACAAAGTACCGATGACAACATCCATCCAGCTTATTTGTCCGGTGGAACCATAGATTTGATTCACAGTTCGTATTACGCCGTCTGCTATGGCAACTTTTTTAAAAAGACCGTAGAAAATAAGATATAAGCCTCTAACTGATTGATCCATTGTAATCTTACGCTTAGTATAAAATTGCGGCAGAAGGTTAGCGGCTCTGTCGATGGGACCAGCCAACAGAGATGGGAAGAAGGCAACATATAATGCAAAGTCTAAATAATTCCCTGCCGGTTCAAGATTGCCTCGATAAATATCTACTGTGTAGGTCATGCTTTTAAAAGTATAAAAAGATATACCTATTGGGAGGATGATGTTTAAACGAAATGCGGTGGGATCAAGGTTAAAGGATGAGATTAAACCTTCGATGTTTTCAATAAAGAAGTTGAAATATTTAAAAAAGCCCAATATTGATAAATTAGTAACAACACTTAATGAAACAAATATTTTTTGCTTTTTATCAGATTCTAAATTGATTATCTTAGGGTATAATAAATTAGCCAGGCATGTTAATATGCATATACCTCCCAAAATAAGCCAACCTTTTTGCCATGATATCAAAACTGTCCATGTAACAGCGGGATTGGATATTAAGAAATAAAAATATTCCCAGCGTATTACAATAAATAAAAAACATGTTACAATGAACCAAAAAGACAGAAGAACACGGTCTTTTCTACTAATTTTTCCGCTATAAATTATGGCGCCACATGAGAAATTAACAACCGTAATTATTACGATCAAAAACAGGAATCGTATGTCCCACCAGGCATAGAACATGTAGCTTGCAAGTAGGAGAAGGATGTTCTGGCCGCGATGAGGAAGAATTCTATAGAACAAATATACAATTATTATGAATGCAAAATATTCGTAGGAGTTAAATAACATTTGTTGGGATCATCAAATTTTATTTAAAGATAAATGCTTAAATCTTTCCATAAAACGAGACGTCATTTATAGAAGATAATTCATAATGACCAAATTTTTAATTTTAGCATTATCAAGTCAGGAAGAAAGGATCAAATAATGGCAGTGTAGAGGATACGATGCGTGATTATAATTAAATCAGCCCATGTGATTTTTCGGCCATCGAAAAATTGAGGCTGGGGAAAAACTAAAGTATTTAGTAATAAATTTCTCATTTTGTATTTTGATTCTAATGTGAAAAATTTATTTGCCTTAGCAACTTCTCCTTTACCATAGCTACTGAAATAGAATCCATACAGTTTGGAGAAAAGTCACATTCTTTTTTATAGCAGACCAGACAGTCTAAGTCAGGGATAACCTTTTCGCCCAAGCCAAACAGCTCGATTTCTGCGTGACTTGTAGGGCCGAATAATACAACTACTTGACGTTCCATAGCCAGCGCTAAATGCATAGCCAGTGAATCTCCGGATAATATAACTGAACAATATTTAATCATTGACGCGAGATGACGGACTGTATTTTCACAACCGGTGTCAAAAAGAGGGCCTTTTATTCTGTTGATGATTCGTTTGTTCTGTTCCATCTCTAAAGGTCCTCCAAACAAACAAATTTGAATATCTTTCCCAAATTCATTTGATAAATTTTCAATTAATTTAACAAAATTTTCCTCATTCCATTGTTTTAACCGCCATCTCCCGCCACCGCCTGTATGTATGCCTATAATACTTTTTTCAAGATTTATTCCCAGATCAAGAAGATGTGAACGCCCCTTTTCTTTTTCTTCTTCCGTCAATTCTAATATGTATTTCAAGCCATTGGGTGGCAGTTCGAGTATTGCGCACATGATTTCCTGGTAAGTGCGATCATTTTTCTTTTTAATATCGTCGAATATGCCCATGCGTAACCAATCGTCAGCTGCGGAATTTGTTCCGGTGACATATCCTCTTTCATGCAGAATGTAACCAATTTTCTCTTTCGCCTTAGCCATAGTGGCCATTCCAGCAGAAATTTTGCCGGCATCCAGATTGATAATGCGATCAAAAGTTCTTGAAGAAAGATGCACCATGGCATCGGAATTAT
>DATKLQ010000284.1:0-2836 GCA_035542335.1 Ignavibacteriaceae bacterium
AAGTTAAGATATCCTGATGAAATCCGCGATGTAAAAGAGATACCGCAGCTGGACGGAGTTACTACGGATAAAGATCAGCTGAAACTGGCAAAAACACTTGTTGATTCAATGTCAATTCATCTCGAGGATGTCGATTTAAAAGACAGGTACAAGGAAGCGGTAAGAGAAGTGCTCAATGCAAAAATAGAGGGGAAAGAAGTTATTACTACTACCGAGGAGGTTAAACCGGTTGTGGATATGATGCAGGCCCTGAAAGAAAGTCTCGAAAGAGCTAAGAAGCAGAAGATGCCGATGGAAAAAGCAAAGGGAAGGGAGAAGAAAGAGAAAGCTGCAAAACCACCGGTAAAAAAGAGAAAACAAGCTGCTCAATAAAAAATAATACATGGCTAAAATAATTCAACTGCCCGCTCACCGGCCTTCCAAGCTCGGTTTTAAAAGAGCCAAGAAGAATGGGAACGAGAATTTTGAAACTCAACTGGATCTTTTTAATGCGTCCAAACCTGATGCCCAGATTATTCCCATTATGGGGATGGTACCCTCATTTGAAAACGCCTTGAAGCTTGATTATTTGGGAGATTCCAGGGCAAAAAATGCATACCTGAAGGCAATTGAAAAAGGAGACTGCGCGGCGGATTGTTACTGCAACCTGGGAATTATTGAATCGCAGATGGGAAATACTGCAAAAGCTATCGACTGCTTTACAAATGCCCTTAAGCTCGAACCGCGGCATTTGGAATCGCATTACAATCTTGCAAATCTTTATTTCGATGAATCTGAGCTTAAACTTGCGAGGCTTCATTATGAAATTGCCCTGGAGATTGATCCGAATTTTGCGAATATTTACTTCAACCTAGGATTGCTTCACGCAATTAATGATAATCTGCCGGAAGCAATAAAACTGCTTAAGCATTTCAGGGAAATAGCGCCGGCGGATATTTCCGGTAATGCGGATGAATTGCTGGGAACACTGGTGAATTCGACAAAATAAACCCTTATTAAATAAAGGCGTATTATTTAGGGGGAATATGAGCGATAAATTCAGAATCATTCTTCTCTTAATAATAATTTTCAGCCAAAGTAACTGCTTAAGTCCTGATAAATCCCATATAGATAAACGTGTTTGTCTTGTAAGAATTGAACAGTATTATAATACAGATCTTGAGACCGGAGTTCTTGATACGGTTGTTCAATATACATGTATAACCAAGTATGACTATTTAGGAAATCAAATAGAAGAAATTCACAAGGATAGGAATGGCAAAAACAAATCCATCAGCAGCAAAGACTATTTATTCTATACGAATGGTCGGTTGAAGCAGATTACGACAAAGGTCAGGGGCAAATTATTTTTCAAAGAAATTTTCCTTTACGATTCAAACGGAAATAAAATTGAGAAAGATGAGACAATAATAACTAAAAAAGGAATGAAAGATGAAAGAGAATTCAGCTCTATAAAATATAATTACATAAATGGAAAATTGACAGAAGAATTGGAATTACCCGGAAATAATCTAATTCAATACTTTTATAATGATAGAGGGTATTTGAATAAGACGCTGACATATTGGAGAGGTAAGCTATACTGGATTAATGAATACGAATCTGATTCTCTGGGAAATAAGATTTCAATTAAATTAATTGATGCTGAAAAGAAGAAATATTATATATGGTTATTCAAATATGATAGTTTAAATAGAAAAATAGAAACTTTGCAATTAGATGAAAAAGGGAATCGACATACTAAATGGGTTTATAAATATGACGGCAGTAATAGAATAATCGAAGAGGTTGAATTCGGTTTAAATGATAGGCCTGCCGGATTATCAAAAATCTCTTACATTGTCAAAAAGCCAAATAAGAATTTTATAATGAAGGACCCGAGGCTGTTTGTCCCCGAATTTTAGCTTTATTTACAATATTGAGCTGTAAAAACAATTAAGGCGCTTTGTAAAATTTCCCGGCAAATAAGACTATGATCGGGAAAGTGGTTCTCTTTCCATCAATGCAACTCTGCAGCAGATGATATTTTAAATCCGGCGGCGGCGTACAGAGATTTTTATCAAAGGCATTATAGCACATGGTTTATTAAATTGATTGTCTTGGAATTTAAGCTCAAAGAATTTATTTTTTGCAGGTGAAGATGTAGTATTAATAGATTATCGGGGTGTAGCGCAGCCCGGTTAGCGCGCTTCGTTCGGGACGAAGAGGCCGAGAGTTCAAATCTCTCCACCCCGACTAAAAACCGCAGATTCCAAGTCTTTTGCCTTTCCGCCTGATTAATTTTCAACAGAATAATTACCTTATTAAGGTAAAAAACTCTCCATACAATCATACAATCATACCCCTCATTCAATCATGCATCCATTCAATCATGCATCCATGCAATCATGCATTCATGAAGCCATAAAGTTAAAATATACATCCTCCACTAACGCTTATTGCAAACCTTAATTTCAACACCTGATAAAATCCTACCGGTAAGAAAATCTTTTCCACTCATTCTCAAAAAGAGAAAATTTTGGAAATCCTTCAAAAAGAAAAAAATCCGTTGGCTTGGTTTTAGCATTTTCTCCCGCCAAAATCTAAAGTAAATAAAATTGAAAATAATTCGAAAATATTTCTGTAAAAGTTTCCTGTGCGGAATTTTAAGAATTTATGAAAATAACAAGGAGAGATATGCAAAGAATTTTATTACTGCTTCTGATTTCAGCATCATTATACCAAATAAGCTTCTGCCAGTCAAACTATTTAATGAGCCTGAATAACGGAGAAAAAACAAAAAGTAACGAAATAGAATTTGATGTATATATAAAAAGTTCCGGTAACAGCTTCACAC
>DATKLQ010000285.1:0-3794 GCA_035542335.1 Ignavibacteriaceae bacterium
ATAATTACGGAACAACGTTCGAATGGAAACAAAGCGGGGATGACGAGAAGAAAGGGTATACGGTATGGAGCCCCTTTAAAGACTCAACTAAATATTTCGATCCCTCGAAAAAAGAGTTTATGATTAATTACCGCGTCGAGAACATTGAATGGCTTGTTGAGCAATTGAAGAAAGAAGGAATAAAAGTTCTGGATGAAATAGAAACATTTGAGTACGGCAAATTTGTTCATATTCTCGATCCTGAAGAAAATAAGATTGAGCTTTGGGAACCCAACGATCAGGAATTTGATAAAAATACCGGAGCAAAAACAAAATAATTGCTCTAGGTGGATAGTTAATCATTAATTAACAATTAACAATAATCTGTTAAATTTATAAAACATTTTATTCATAAGAGGATTTAAAAAAATGCAGCGTCTATTGGAAATTATGTTAATTGTTTCAGCTGCTGTACTCCTGTCGGGAGGAGATATTGCCGATGCTCCCAAAGAATTCAAGGTATATCTTGTTGCCGTTTCGGTAAAAGATATTAACACGGCCGCAGCATGGTACAATAAATATCTTGGTTTTCAATTCGGCGAAAAGAAAGATTACCCTGAAAGCAAAGTAAGCATTGGCATAATGACCAAAGGAGATTTCAGCCTGGAGATAGTTCAGCATAAAGAATCTGTTCCTGTTTCCAAATTTATCCCGGATATCAGCAACCCTGCTATGATCCGGGGGTATGGCAAAATCGGTTATATGGTTGATAATCTGGACGAAATCATAAAAAGAATGAAAGCAGATTCGGTTAAATTTATTATCGATCCTATGCAGAATAAAACTTCCGGCTCGAAGATGTGCATTGTACTTGATAATGACGGCAACTGGGTTCAGCTGATGGAGAAAAAATAAAAAAAGGAGTGAAAATAAAAACCGCAGAATATTCCGGAACATCGCTGGCAAATAAATTAGGGATAAAAGAAAATTTCAGAATTAAGCTTATAAATGAGCCGGAATATTATTTTGAACTTTTCACGGATATGCCGCGAGGAATTGAGATAGTAAATGATGAGAAATCTCCTAAAGACTTAATCCATTATTTTTCAAAGAATGCCGAAGTTCTTTTTAAGGAAATTAAAAAATTAAAGAAAGAGATTAAGCAGGACGGAATAATTTGGATCTCTTGGCCGAAGAGAGCCTCCGGTGTACAGACAGATGTCACAGAAGATTTTATAAGAGATATGGCATTAAAAATTGGATTGGTGGATATAAAAGTCTGTGCAGTTGATGAAGTTTGGTCGGCGTTGAAATTGGTAATTCCGGTAAAAGAGAGAAGTAAATGATTGGAGGTAGCGGAGCGGTTGGAATGGTTGAATATCGGAATGGTTGAATATTGGAATCTTGTTCAAAGGATCCTTCGGATAATCTTGTAATTTTGAATTAAAGGAGCTGACTATGCAGCAGAACTATAACATTGACCTGGAAATTAAATTCGATCATCTTCAGTTAATTGATATTCCGAAAATCGTGAAAGAAACGGCTGAAAAATGGTCTAACAGAACATTGACCAAAGTTAATGAAAGTGTTGTAAGGATCGGGATCATTGAAGGAGAATTTCACTGGCACAAGCATGATAATGATGACGAATTCTTTTTTGTATTGGAAGGGAAATTATTCGTCGATCTCGAGGATAAAACTTTCGAGCTCGGACCGCAGCAGGGAATAACCGTCTCGAAAGGCGTGGTTCATAGAACAAGAGCACCGCAAAGAACAGTAATGCTTATGGTGGAAAATGCAGGAATAGTACCAACCGGAGATTGAACAGTGGAGGATTCCGGATACTGGATTCTGGATACTGGATAGCGTTTCATTTTAAATTATCTATTAATTTCAATTCACTAGTAAAGGAAAGGGGAGAAAAATGAATTATAAATCATTGGAAGTATGGCAGTTATCAAGGGAATTAGTAATTGATATTCATAAAATGTCATTAAGTCTTCCTAAATTTGAAATGTATGAAGAGGGGGGTCAGATTAGACGTTCTTCTAAATCGGTGAAGTCTAACATCGTAGAAGGATATGGCAGAAGGTTTTATAAACAAGAATTTATCAGGCATATTATCTATGCCTTGGCCTCAAACGATGAAACTTTGGATCATTTAGAAAATTTATGCGAGACTGATTCTTTAACCGACAAGAATTTATTTAATGATCTGCATACCCGCATCGAAATTTTAGGCAAAAAAATTAATAAATTTTTAGAATCAATTCAGAAAGGACATGTTAGTGAAAGATAGTTCTGGATACTGGATATTGGATTCTGGATACAGGATTCACATCCATCATCCAGAATCCAGTATCCAGCATCCAGGAAATGCTTGTCAATTTTTCGATAGCGGAATTCAGCAGAGTGATATAATTTTGCAGAAAAAAGGATGATGAGAATGTACGCGCAGTTAAATAGAGAAAAGCTCTCGTTCCGCGAGAAATATAACGCTTTTCTCAAGAGAGATCCTTCCTACGAAGGAGCTTTTGTAATGGCAGTTAAAACAACGGGCATATTCTGCAGATCTACATGCAGTGCAAGAAAACCGAAACCGGAAAATGTTGAATTTTATAATTCGCCGAAAGAGGCGATATTAAATGGCTACAGGCCTTGCAAAGTCTGCAAGCCTTTGGAAATGAACGGCGAAACACCCGGGTATATAAAAAAAATAATCGATGAGATCGGCAGTAATCCTCATTTGAAAATTAAAGATTATGAATTGAGAAAAAGAGGAATTGATCCTGCCCAGATTAGAAGATGGTTCAAGAAACATCATAACCTGACTTTTCATGCATACCAGAGGATGATGAGAATCAATAATGCTTTCGGAGAAATCAACAAGGGGGAGAAAATAACCGAAGCTGCGTTCGAGAGCGGGTACGATTCCTTGAGCGGCTTCAATCACAGCTACCAGAATATTTTCGGAAAGTCTCCCTCTAAATCGAAAGATAAAAACGTGGTTAATATAGTCCGGTTTACTACCCCGATAGGACCGATGTTTGCAGCAGCAACTCAGAAGGGAGTATGTCTCCTTGAATTTACCGACCGTAGGATGCTTGAAACTGAATTCAAAGATCTGCAGAAACTATTTAATGCAGTAATTCTTCCGGGTACTAATGAATACCTTGATCTTCTTCAGCAAGAGTTGAAAGAATACTTCGAAGGGAATCGGCGGAACTTTACAGTCCGATTAGATACCCCCGGTACAGAATTTCAGAAAACTGTCTGGAATGAATTAATCAAGATCCCATATGGCGAAACGGTTTCATACAAACATCAGGCAATTAAAATAAAAAGACCCAGCGCGGTTAGAGCAGTTGCAAATGCAAACGGGCAGAACCGGGTTTCGATTGTAATTCCTTGCCATAGAGTAATCGGTGAAGATGGAAGCCTTACCGGATACGGAGGAGGATTATCCAGAAAGAAATGGCTGCTTGACCTGGAGAAGAAGCATTCGGGAAAACGTGAAGAGCTGGAATTAAATTTCAGGACTTAGGTTATATTCTTAAACCGCTTAGAGACGACCGTCATCCAGAATCTATGTCGGGATCTTCCTAAATTGCATTATATTATAGTATGGTTTTACCGGACAGCTGACAGTAATATAAAATAATCAGCGGAAATACCATGGAAAGAAAATATAAATATCTTGGCTATTTCATGATTCTTTTTTTGCCGCTGGTCTTTACCGCATTTTATAGATCATATTTTGAGCATTTCCCTAGCTTCAGTCATAAAATTCATCTATACGACCATATCCATGCCGC
>DATKLQ010000286.1:0-12987 GCA_035542335.1 Ignavibacteriaceae bacterium
TTTCGTATTCATCTTTTGTAAGCGGCTTTTTGGTGAAATCAACTCCGGTGAATGTTTTATTGGTCATATAAAACAAATGTTTAAAAATAAAAAAGAAGAACTTATTAATGCCCTTCTTTTAAATAGTGGAGCTAAGGAGGATCGAACTCCTGACCTCTTGAATGCCATTCAAGCGCTCTCCCAGCTGAGCTATAGCCCCGAAATGAGTTCAAGTTAAAGAGTAAGTTCAAGAGAGAGCCTTCTTGAACTTGAACCTGAACTTGAACCCTATCTACAAAAATATAGAAGTAGATTCGCTTAGTCAATCAGTCATAAAATCTTACATTTTGTAGATTTCAAAATTCATTGTTTAGTAATTTTATTAAGAATATTTTGAGGTTATGAAAAATATTTATTCCGTCTTATATTTAGTTATATTTCTTTTATTGGCTGCTTATTCAGGATGCAAAGATACAATTACTAACGAGGATCTTGATAAAAAGATTATTCCCGATAAAAATGTCAGCTATAAGGAATATATTGGACCGGTATTTAATTATAAATGTGCTAATGCCGGGTGTCATGATGATGCAGCAAAAGCAGGCGGCTTAAGTCTTACCAGTTGGGTTAATGCAACTGCAGATCCTTCCGTAATTGCAAGAGGCGAACCCGATAACAGCAAGCTTGTTTGGGCTATTGAAGGACTCTCTGCCGTTTCAATAATGCCTCCGGTCGGCTACCCTCCCTTAACGGCTAATCAAATCAACGGGGTAAAAACATGGATCAAAGAGGGGGCACAGAACAATTAATCTCCAATTGCGGATTTCGAATTGGGATCTAATAGCAGGTTGAGAGTTCGTGATTTGGGATGCTGGATACTGGATGCTATATAAGGCACAGTTGATTTACTTTAATCGTAAATCATAAATCTTAAATCGTAATTTCTAATTCAAATTCGCAATCCACAATCTCTAAATCCACTTCATTTCCTTGTACCAATCCACCGTACTCTTTATTCCTTCTTCAAGAGAGATTTCCTGCCTGAAGCCCAGGTGATTTATTGCTTTGCTTGTATCGCAGATCCAGTCGCGCTGGGTAATATCTTTAGCCTTTTCAACATTGAGTGTTGCTGCCTTGGTGTTAAAGATGGAAAAAAATTCTGCAATCGTTGCAATTGAGTAAACTGCGAAATGCGGGACTTTTATTTTTATCGGTTTTTTACCCAGAACCTTTTCAGTAACCTTCCCTACTTCTTCCCAAGTGTAAAACTTTTCGGAGCTGATAAAATAAGTTTCACCTGCAGACTTCCCGTTTACCGCGGCAAGGTATAATCCATTTACAAGATCTCTTACATGCAGCAGGCTGAGTCTCTTAGTTCTGAACCCGATTGTAGTCATAAGACCTTTACTGAAGGTCTTGAAAAAGATCAGAATTTCCGTATCTCTTTCTCCATAGATTGCCGGTGCTCTGCAGATTGTTACCGGTATTTTATCTCTGTAAGATTTTACCAGTTCCTCCTGGGCAAGCTTGCTTCTTCCGTAAGTTGTTATAGGTCTGCATTCGGACGTTTCATCCACCGGTTTTCCGTTTATCGCAGGTCCGGCTGCGGTTAAACTGCTGACTACTACGAATTTTTTTAATGTTTCATTATCTAAGGCAGCATGAAGTAAAGTATGTGTTGTATCTACATTTCCTTTAAAATATCCTTCTTTTAATTTTGATTTAACCACTCCGGCAATGTGAAAGATATAATCTGCTCCTTTAAATACACTCCTTAATTCTTCCTTATTGTTCAATCCGCAGTCATAAAGCTGGATATTTTTGCCTTCCAGCCAGGTAAGCTTGCTTGTTTTTCTTGTAATGCATTTTACCGAATGACCTTTCTTTAAAAGAAGGTCGACTAAATGACTTCCCACGAAACCATTTGCTCCTGTAATTACAGAAGTAGCGTTCTGATTCATACTTTAATTGATTTTCTTACTATTAAATGATAGATTTTACGGCGAAATTTAAGAAATTATTTCTTTACTTATTTAATTCTATCGTTAATTTTCACCCCCGGAGGGATTTTGGATCTATTCAAAAAATGTTATGATTTCACAAGAGCCGATGAAGTAAAACAAATGGGATTATACCCATACTTCAGGCCGATTGAAGAGAATGAAGGACCCGTAGTGCAGATAGAAGGCAGAAAAGTTATAATGGCCGGCTCGAATAATTACTTGGGGCTCACTGCGCATCCGAAAGTCAAGGAAGCTGCCCAAAAAGCAGTTCAAAAATACGGAACCGGCTGCTCCGGCTCTCGTTACCTTACAGGTACCTTGGATCTTCATATTGAACTTGAAGAGAAGCTGGCTGAATTCTTTAATAGAGAAGCTGTGCTCTTATTCAGTACAGGCTACCAGACCGGTCAGGGGATTATTCCCACCTTGGTCCAACGCGGAGAATATGTAATATCAGACAGAGATAATCACGCTTGTTTAGTAGCCGGAAATATGATGGCAAAGGCAGCCTCGGCAGAATTTGTAAGATATAAGCATAATGATATGGATGACTTGGAAAGGATTATTAAAAAACTGCCCGAAGATGCCGCAAAGCTAATCGTAAGCGACGGGGTTTTCAGCACCGGCGGCGAAATTATCGATCTACCGAAGATGAATAAAATTGCTAAAGAGAATAATGCGAGGATTCTAATCGATGATGCCCATGCAGTGGGAGTTATCGGTAAAGGCGGCCGGGGTACCGCAAGTGAATTTAACCTGGAAAATGAAATTGATCTGACAATGGGTACATTCAGCAAAACTTTTGCATCTCTCGGTGGTTTTGTTGCCGGTGCAGCTAAAGTAATTGATTATATTAAGCATCATTCCCCCGCTTTAATTTTTTCTGCTTCGCCTACTCCTGCCGCAGTTGCTGCGGCTTTGGCAGCCTTGGAAATCCTTAAGAATGAGCCTGAAAGAGTCGATAAACTGGTTCGGAATGCAAGTAAAATGAGGAAAGGATTTAAAGAGGCGGGATTTACCGTAATCGAAGGAAGAACCGCAATTGTTCCGGTTATTGTAGGCGATGATGCCATTGCTTTTAAAATGTGGCGGATGCTTTACGATGAGGGAGTTTTTGTTAACGTTTTTATTTCTCCCGGTGTACCTCCGGGAAGGCAGATGATGAGAACAAGCTATATGGCAACTCATGAAGATGTTCACCTGGATAAAATATTGGATATATTCCAAAGAACAGGGAAAAAACTGGGTTTAATTTCATAAAAATATTTTAAAACTGACCGTCATAGATGTATATGCTATTGGGAGGAATTTGTTAAATTAACTAATACTACTCCCCGCATATACTTCTATACGGCTTTTTTATTTTCAAGGAAAATATTATGGAAGTCAAAATCAGGTCCGTTAATTCAAAAAAAGATTTAATGAAATTTATAAAATTGCCATGGAAGATCTACAAAGAAAAAGAATACTGGGTTCCCCATCTGATAATGGATAGGAAAAAAATGTTTGATAAAAAAAAGAACCCTTTTTATAAGCATGCCGAAACTGAATTTTTCCTTGCCGAAAGAGATGGAGAAATAGTTGGAAGAATAGCGGCAATAAAAAATGATCTTCATAATATCCATCATAATGATAAAACAGGCTTCTTCGGTTTTTTTGAATGCATTAATGATCAGCAGATTGCAAATGCTCTATTCGGTGCGGTAAAAGATTGGCTGAAATCGAAAGGTTTAACTTCTATGAGAGGTCCTGCAAATCCATCCAGCAACGATGAATACGGAATGCTTATTGAAGGATTTGATGATTCACCCAGGCTTCTAATGACTTATAATCCGGAATATTATCTGGATCTATGTGATAAATACGGCTTTACAAAAGCAAAAGATCTTTATGCTTATAAGATAGAACATGATAAGCTAATGCAGTCGGAAAAATTAAAACGAGTCGCTGAAATTTCCAGGAAAAGATATAATGTCGATATAAAACAGCTGGATATGAAAAAATTCGATGCTGAATTGGAAAAAGTAAAGTTTGTCTATAATAAAGCCTGGGAACCTAACTGGGGTTTCGTGCCTATGACCAATGAAGAAATTGATGCAATGGCTAAAGACCTCAAACCAATTGTCGAACCTTCCTTGGTATTGTTTGCCGAAATTGAAAACAAAACTGCCGCTTTCGCACTCGTTATGCCCGACTATAACTATATTTTTAAAAAACTAAACGGCAGACTCTTTCCTTTCGGCTTTATTAAACTAATGACTCAAAAAAAGAAAATAAAATGGGCCAGGATTATTGCCCTAGGTGTTATTCCCGAATTCCAAAGAAAAGGAATTGATTCGATTCTTTACTGGGAAATTGTAAACCGGGCCGATGCTGTCGGGATCCGCTTAGGCGAAGCTAGCTGGGTTTTGGAAGATAATGAAATGATGAAACGCGGACTTGATGTTATGAATGCTGATGTCTATAAAAAATACCGTATGTATGAAATGAAAATTTAAATCATTGCGGGGTATAATCATACTGGGAGGAGTGGGCTAATTTACTATCCTGAATTATTTCTATAAAATTTTCTCCCAAATTATAGATTACTCCCATTTACCACGGATTACCGATTCCCTTTCCTTACTCCCTAACTCCCTACTCCCTACTTGCTCTAAAACTATCCTTCGCTCATTGCATTCTGGTACTTGGATGCATGAGGGGGATCCAGCTTCATTAATATTTTAAATATTCCTTTATCGGGATAATCTTTTAAATATTCGGCTATTTCACCGTTCTTTGCATCAAAAAAAACTTTAATCAATACGCTGTTTAGATCACCTTTGTTTCTCATAGAATCCAGCAGGGTTATAAGGTCTACTATTTTTTTCTGACCGACCTTGTGATCTTCTCCGATCAAATCAATTCCGTTGTAATGATATTCAAAAAAAGCTTCCCGAAATGAGTGAAATTTGTCGTTAAGCAGATCTTCTACTAATTTTCTTCTGCTGAAGGAGAACGTGGTTCCCTTATTCTCCCATCCAGATGAAAATCTACTAACGGCTCCGAGATTGACTATATCAAAGGCCTTATTAAAACAAGGTGAGCCTGCTAATTTTTCAAATGAATCCTTGTCGAATCCGATGATAATATTAGCATAATAATCCAGGAAACTTGTCACAGGATCAAAAACAGTCTGATTCGGAATAAGCGCCTGACCTCTTTCATATATAAAAGACCACGAATCGTCCAAAATTTTAAGCATTAATGAATTTTTATCCGATTTATAAACAGGTCTTTGACTTTGAACCACTACTTGTGCCGTATAATTCACTTCACTTGATGCATCAATTATCGATATAGACAATGAGCAATCGATTTTATCTCCTTCCCAGGTTTCATCTAGAAATCTAGATTTATTCATATAATCTTCTATAACGTTTCCGAAATCTCTTAGCAAATCGCGGTTAACCACTGGTATTCCTTCAAGATTTACACTCACTTTGCAATTCAGTTCCTGACCGATCAAAAAAGAGGAGCAAAGGGATAAAACAAGCAAAAGGAGTTTCATTTTTAAACCTTTGAAGTTTTAAATAAATGTTGATTTAATATATGAATTTCAATATAATCAAACAACAAAATAGAAAATCTATTGCATGGGGTGCCTACTTTTTCTTTTGTTCATGGTTTCAATCTCTTTCAGTTCTATTGCGCAATTTAACCCGGGGGCAAAACAAATCTCCTTAAGCAATTCGGATGTTGCATTAAGCAATGATGTTTTTAGTTTGTTTAATAACCCGGCCGGGCTTTCGCAGATGGACTGGAGAGAATTCGGAATTTTTTATTCCCCCTCGCCTTTCGGATTAACTGAGCTGGCAAACGGATTTTTTTGTTATAATGAACCCACCGGGATCGGATCCTTTGCGGCAGGCGGAATGACTTACGGTTTTGAGCTGTACCGTGAAAACAGATTTTTGGTTGCTTATTCATTTAATTATAACAATAATTTTTTTGCCGGCGGCGCTGTAAATTATCACACAGTATCTATAAAGAATTATGGGAACTGCGGAGTTTTTTATATCGACTTGGGAGGTCTGATATATATAACAAGCTTTTTCCGTTGGGGATTTTTTCTGCACAATGTAAATCACGCTTCCTTCGGAAACGATGATGATCAAATCCCGCTGATAATGAATTCCGGATTCAGCTGCGATATTACTAATCTGCTTTCCCTTAATTTTTCAATCGAAAAAGATATCCGTTATAATCCATCGTTTCAGGCAGGAATAAACTACGATATCATCGACAATATTTCGCTGCGTTCGGGATTCTCGAATAATCCGAGCTGCTATTCGGGAGGAGTGGGAATAAATTTTTCTTATTTCAGCCTTGATTACGCCGTATTTAATCATCCGGATTTAGGGGTGACTCACCAGGCCGGGATAATAATTTCTTTTGCCAATGAAAGAACGAGAACAGGGAGAATCAGAAATCATCTCGGAATAGAATAAAAAATTTTTATTAATCTTTTTAAAATTTTTTTGAAGCTTTCTTGAAAACTTATCTGCTCCTGATTTTTTTCTTTTCCGCTTCATCAATTTTTTCCCAATGGGATTCCATATATACTGGTGAAGGAGATGCTCTGGAAGATTTGCTGCAGGAAACCGATGAAGAAGCGGATTACTCGGCAGCTTCCGATGCGGTTGAAGAGATGATCAATAATCCTGTAGATCTAAATTCGGCCGGCGTATCCGATCTTTTATCGATTCCTTATATTGATTTAAATACTGCAGATAAAATAGTTGAATATCGAAAAAAATTCGGGCCGTTTTTTTCCGCCGGCGAAATTTATTCAATAAAAGAAATTTCACGGGAAACCGCCGCTAAAATTCTTCCGTTTTTATATGTCAAGCAGGATTTTAATAAAAAGGGAAATGAAATAGGCTTCTTAGACAACGCAAAGGAAAATTTTAATTTAGTATTGAGAAGCAGGGTGGCAAAAGATCTTCAAACCCGGGAAGGCTATAAAGAAAATAAATTCACCGGCTCTCCTTATAAATACTATAACCGTATTCTTGCCGGGTACAGCGGCAAATACGAGGCAGGTATTTTAACTGAAAAGGATCCCGGTGAAAAGCAGTTTAATGAATTTACTTCTTTCTTTTTTTCCGCAAAAGATATCGGGCTTTTGAAAAATTTGGTCGCCGGCGACTACACTGTTGAAGCAGGCCAGGGTATAACTCTTTGGAGCCCTTACGGTTTTGCTAAAGGCGGTGAGGCAGTCTTTCCCATAAAAAAACATTTTAAGAATATCAAGCCTTATAAAAGCACCGATGAAAATAAATTTTTCCGGGGAGCGGCTGCAGAAATCGGCTGGGAAAATTTTTCCATTTCGGCTTTTTATTCAAAAAATAAATTTGATGCCGGCATTGATTCTTCCGCATCTGCAATTACTTCTGTCCAGCTTACCGGTTATCATAGGACAAATAATGAGCTTCTGAAAAGAAAAACTGCCGAAGAAATATTGACAGGAACAAAAGCAGATGCCCGATTCGAATTAGGTTCAGGAGAAAGTAACATTAAAATTAACATAGGGGTTTTACATTATTATTCCAGGTTCTCCAAGCCCTTCCTTGCCGCCAATGCGTTTGATCTCAGCGGAACAAGTTTCCGCAATAGTTCACTTTATTACGATTTTTATTACCATGGTGTAAATTTTTTCGGCGAGGTTTCATACAACGGTATTTCAGCAGCCTCAATCAATGGATTAATTATCTCGCTCAGCAGCGATTTTTCCTTTACTAGTTCTATTAGAAGTTATCCCCGGAATTTTTTTTCCCTTCACGGCTCAAGCCTTGCCGAGAACTCTCCGAAAAACGAGCTTGGATTTTATAATGGAATAAAATGGAAAACACTATTAGGGACTATTAATTTTTACTACGATCAATTTAAATTTCCATATGCCGGGTACGAGACTCCGCTTCCTGCTTCCGGGAATGAATTTTTGTTCAGCCTGGAATCAAAACCTTTCGCAAGGCTTAAGACTAAATTGAGAATTAAAGGTGAAGATAAAGAAATCGGCGTGAAGGAAGATTTATCAAAAATCATTTCCGGGCAAATAAAAAAAAGCCTGCGCGCCGAAATGGTTTATACCGTTTCGAGGGCAATCCGTTTAAAAGGAAGATTTGAGGTAAATAATTTTCTAATAGAAGATCTCAAAATTAATGAGCATGGATTCTTATTTTTCCAGGATATAAGAATTACTCTTCTGAATCAAATCACCATCAGCGGAAGAATAACCTTCTTTAAAACAGGTTCATTTAATTCAGCAGTTTATTCGTATGAAAATGATCTGCAAGGTATATCTTCAAATTCAGCATTATACGGAGAAGGCATGAATTGGTATCTTCTTTTAAGATATAAGCCTATAAAAAATATTGCATTCTCCTGCAAGTATTCCGAATTATATAAACCCGTTGAAAAATCTCTTTATTCAGCTGATGAAGAAATAACCGGGAACCTTGACAACAGGTTTGCCTTCCAGTTGGATCTTAATTTTTAAAAAATTTTAAGCTGCCGAAAATGCGAGGTTCAAGGTTCGGCGGCGACCCGTTTTGATTTTTATGCAAAGTATCTTCAATTACCGAACGCAGGATTTCCTCATCGTAAGGTTTGCTGATGTACCTGAAGCGTTCTGTAATCTGAACCTTCGCCAATGTTTCGTTTCCGTCAACGCCCGTTAAAAATATGATCGGAATATTTTGTTTTTGCGAAATAGCTTCTGCGGCTTGGATTCCGTTGATGGAACCCTGAAGCATGATATCCATCAAAATAAGGCTCGGCTTTTCCTCAACGGCTTTCCGTATTGCTTCCTCCCCCGAAAAAACTATTGAACAGATTTTATAATTATTATTTATTAAAATTTTTTGTATATCCAAGGCAATTATTATCTCGTCTTCAGCAATAAGTATTTTTTTTCGTGCCGGATTTCTTTTCATATACTCTCTGGCTAATAATCAAATAAGTTTACTATCTGTTCACATATAATCAACCGATATGCCATTTATATCATTTTTCCAGAAGGATTTTTCGTATGAAAAGCGGGGTGTGAGGATGAAAAAATTTAAAGGCAAACAAAAATCTGCATCCTAATACGAAAAGTTTTCGCGCGAGATCTTCTCAGCTAAATTAATTTCACTCTTCTTAAGAATCTTTTTATGCTTAACGAAATACATTTCCATAACTTTATTCCCCATCAATTCAATTTTACTGTTGAATTCACATTCAAAATAATCTTTGATCAGGGAATGAGTAGTCTTAGAAATATTAATTTCCCCGGTTTTGCTGTACCTTTCCATTCTGCTTGCAATATTAACTGTATCGCCCCAAACATCATATGAGAATTTCTTTTTTCCTATTACGCCTGCAATTACATTCCCCGAATGAATCCCCGTTCTCATTTTCCAAATAAATTTTGAGCTCTTATTTCTCGAATTTATATATCTATTCATTTCAATTGCTGCAGACACAACATCCAGGGCATGGCTATCGGATTCTTTCGGAAAACCTCCTCCGAGCATATACGAATCGCCGATAGTTTTTAGTTTCTCCAAGCCGTAATTATCGACGATTGCGTCAAAATGCAGAAAGATATCGTTCAACTCATCAACTAAATGGTTCGGGGGCATCTGAACAGCCATTGAAGTAAAACCCTGAAAGTCGGTAAATAAAAGAGTAACCATCTTATATTCGCGCGGAGTTATTTTTCCTTTTTCCTTCAGTTCCTTAACAATATCGGACGGAAGAATATTATGAAGCAGCTCGTCTGTTCTTTTTTTCTCTTTCTCAAGCTCCCTTGTTCTCTCCCTTAAATTTATGCTTATCTTATGCTTGTAAAGGGCCATTTCAATTGAAGAGTGAAGCGTTCTTTCGTCAAAGGGTTTTAAAATATAACCAAAGGGTTCAGTAATTTTAGCCTGCTGAAGTGTTTCTTCATCTGCAAGAGCGGTAAGAAAAACGATGGGTACATCCACCGAATTCTTAATTCTTTCGGCAGCTTGAATACCATTAATATCTCCCTGGAGCATTATATCCATTAATATAAGATCCGGTTTTATCTCCTCTGCTTTTCTTATTACTTCCTCACCCGATTTTACAAAGTCTGCAACACGGTAACCCAGTTTCCTGGCGACCCTACTTATATCTTTTGCGATTATATTTTCATCTTCAGCAATCAGAAGATCTATATTCTTGGACATTTAAATTATTCTTCCTATGTTTTACTTATAATATCTAAATTCCTGATTAAGCGTTTGTTCCGGTAGAATGAAGAGATGTAAAATATTCTCATTCATGAGATAAAACTGTACAGAAAATACTTAAATAATTTTTATAATCAAAAGTTAAGGGATTTTTTTTTCTCTTTTCGCCTAAAAAGTAAACATTTGCCGAACAATACAGCAAATAGCTTCGTTAAAATTCCCGGCACGAATTTTTCTTTTTAATTTCCGGCTTTTATATTAATACCTGGAATTTTTGAAGGTTTTTTTAAAGATTTTCTTTACCGTCTATAAAAAATGCAAAGCGCCAAACTCGATTTTCTAAATAAATATAATGAGCTCATCTCTCTTGCCGTAAAGGGGTCGCAAGAATTTCCGGACAGTCTTTGTGAATACATCTGTTTAGAATATGATCTCCAGGCAGTTCTTTTCTTTAAAGTAATTGAAGATTCCGGTCTGCTGATGCTCGGTAAATCAACTGCGGCAAAAAAAACCTACATTAAAAATAATAATTTCTACTGCAACTTCTGCAAATCAATTTTCTCACAGCCTGAATCGAATACATTCGACGTACAGCAGGAATGCGAGATCCAGGCAACAGATGTAGTTAATTCAGAAGGCTGCCTGCTTGTTAAAATTGATGAGAACGATAAGGTCCTTCTTAAAATTTCGAAAAAAACAGAATTCACTCAGGCAGATAAAGATAACATAAAAATAATTGCCGAGTCTTTGAGCAATATTGTAAAAATATGGCTTGGAAGAACCGGGGGCTTCAATTTTTCTTCCGGGCAAATTATTTCCGATATCGCTCATGAATTAAGAACTCCTATCAACAGCATAATGGGTTTTGCTTCCCTTCTTAATGAAGATAATTTGACTTCGACACAAGGCGAGTATGTTTCCACTTTGAAGCAAAATTCTTTCAACCTCCTCTCTCTTCTGAATGATATCATCGATATAGCAAAAATTGAAACCGGGACAAACAAAGAAACCAGGACTGCGGTAAATATTAAAAGCTTTGTGGAAGAAATAATTAAATTGTTCCGGGAAAAAATAGATGTAAAGAAACTAGATTTTATCACAAATTTTGATAAGGATCTTCCTGAATTAATTAACCTGGATAATCAGAAGCTAAGATATATTCTTTTAAATATCATCACTTATTCTCTCAGGCTTACTGAGAGAGGAAAAATTACGATTTCCGTTTCCCTCTCCGCAAAGGACAAATTAAATTTTAAAATCACGGATACTAGTTCAGGCTTGCCTTCAAACAAGTTAAAGGAATTATTTAATCCATTCTCCATTTTCGAGCTCGGGAATAATAAGCTGGGCACTGCAACAGGATTGGGATTAACTCTTTCAAAGAAATTTATTCAGCTTTTAAACGGATACATTGAAGTTTCAAGCTCGATTGGCAAAGGAATCCTTTATAATTTTAATATTGAAGTAGAAGTTGTTCCGCAGGTCGAGAAAGAAGTTCCTCCTCCTCCAAAACCCGTAAAGAAAAATAAAGTGCTCGTTGTAGAAGATGATTATGCCACTTCCAAGCTGTTAAGCAACTACCTTGTGAAGTGGGGATACGATCCCACTATCGTCAATTCTGCCGAAAAAACTTTAAAGATTATTGAAAAAGAAAGCTTCCTTGCGATACTCCTGGATATTGTTTTGCCCGATACAAACGGATTGGATCTCCTTAAAAAAATCAGGGAATTCAAGCATACAAAAAATACCCCGGTAATCATTTGCTCAATTGAAGCGGAACAGCAGAAAGCTTTCTTAATGGGAGCAGTCGAATACCTTGAAAAACCGATACAATATAAATACCTGGTAGAAATTCTCCAAAGTTATAAGCTGAAAAAAGAATCCAATGTTTTAATAGTTGATGATGATGTACCCACATTAAGCCTTATAATCGAAGCTATTGAACAAGCAGGCTATGTTCCTGTTGCTGAGTCCGATTCAACAAAAGTAATGGGCATGATCCAGGATATGAGCCTTGATATTGCAATTATTGATCTGGAAATGCCGGAGCTTAACGGCTATGATTTAATCAAGCAGATAAAGATCACTCCGAAATTCGCAAAGCTGCCGATTGTTATTTATACCGGCAAAGAAAATTACGAGGAAGAACTGCAGAAGATTGACGGCCTGTTTGACGAACTGCTGGAAAAGAACAGCACAAATATCGAGAATCTCGCCGATACAATTCATGCAATGATAAACAGCTTCGATGACACAGTAAAAACACCTGCTCCTGCAGCGGCCGGCGATAATGTAATAAAAATACTCCTGGTAGAAGATTATAAACACTCGCAGATTATTGTAACCAGATTGCTGAAAAAGAATAGTTATGATCACATTACCGTGGTTGAAAACGGCTTGGAAGCGGTTGAGCAGGTTCAGAAAGAAAAGTTTGATTTGATTTTAATGGATATGCAGATGCCCGTAATGAACGGATTTGAAGCTACCGAAAAAATCCGCCAGATGCCCGAATATAAAGAAACACCAATCATAGCACTTACTGCATTCGCGATGAAAGGTGACCGCGAAAAGTGCCTGGAAGCGGGAGTTACCGATTATATTCCGAAACCTATCGACAGCCATGAATTTATCGAAAAGGTCAAGCACTATACTGAAAATAAAGTAACCGTAAGCTAACCTAATCCCTCTTTTATCATATCCAATTGCACTTCTTTTAACACAATTACAGCAATTTTTTTATTAACTTTGTTGATATGCCTTAATAT
>DATKLQ010000287.1:0-2524 GCA_035542335.1 Ignavibacteriaceae bacterium
CATCCATCCTCCAAAGGAATGTCCTAACACAATCCATTTTTCGATTTTAAAATAATTTCGAATTGTTTCTATATCTTGTGCCATAAGTTTCATTGTAATCGTTGTACTATCAACTTGTTTAAGTTTAGATTTTCCTGTACCGCGTTGATCGAACAGAATTGTCATGTATTTATCAGATAATAATTTAGCAAGTGGAGTAAAGCCCTCGCAGTCTAATCCCGGTCCTCCGTTAATTATCAGCAAAGGTTCTCCATTCCCGTATTTTTTGAAATGAAGTACGCCATCTTCAGTCTTTATAAATCCATCTTCTTGACAATTACCTGAAACGGAAAAACTCAGACTTAGTAATAAGATTAACAATATTTTTTTCATAATATCCCTACGATAAATTTGTGCTAGTCATACATTGGTAAAATACAATGTTATATGCAGTTGCATTTTATTGTTCTTTTACAAATATGGAACCGGAAAAAGCATCTATGGATTCATTTAGAAATTTAAAATCTCTTACCGTTTCATCCGGATATCTGTGAAAAATTAGATATCCTTGGTCGCATCCGAATAAATCCTTTTTTAATGGAATAAAAACTACATTATCTTCATTGAGAAAATTATCGGCAATTAATCTATTATCTTTTGTTTCGAAATTATAAGTCTTTTGAAGTTCAACAGAATAAAAAGTGCCGGCATAAGATGTTAAATTTTGGCTTTCATTTTTTTCTACATATTTGGCTGTAACTGTACTCTTATTATTCTTTATTATGAGATTATAACTATTATAAAGTGAATCTTTAATAAAGGAATATCGTAAACCTTCCCGGCCTTTTACTCGGAAAACATTTTCCTTTTCGGGAATTAATTCATCTTCAGATACATTATCAAAGCCATAACCATTTTGATAAGATCTACTTATAAGTTTCTTATTATCGGTTGTTATTTGAATAAAATTATTCTCTGCAATCTTATAAAATCCATCATAAGCATTGCTTGTAACAGCTCCCTCATAAGTTGCGGCATCCCAGGTATCAGTATTTTTACTTTTATGAATGTCCATATTTAGATACTCAAAAATTATGTCTTCAATAAAATTATACATATCTGAAGGATACATTGTACGATCGCTCTGAACATTACTCAAAACAATATAACAAGCGTCTTTTTCAATAAACCGTGTCATACGGGCTCTATATCCATAAGCAGAACCTTCAGGATTTCCCCATAGTATGCTTATGGTTTGTTTGCCATTTTTATCCGAGACGGTATAAATATCTCCTATGTAGCTGAATGAAGCAAATCCTTGATACTGTGGTTTAAACATAAGATCTTTATATTTTTTGCTGAGAATATTATCTCCCGTGTAATTAAATATTTTTTGAAATTTATATAAATCCAATGTATTAGTAACAATACCGGCTGCTCCCAAAGTATTTGACTCCTCCTCCTGGCGTGTATTAACAAGTCCGTTTATTCCTAGCTTATACCCTTTTGCTTTGCCTTTTATTATTGAAAGATTATTCCATACAGAGGAATTAGTCATATGTAACGGATTAAATATATATTCCTGAAGTAATTCAGCATATGATTTTTTTGTTATCCTCTCCATAATAACTGCAAGAAGATAATACCCTATACTGGAATACGTCATGCCTTTACCAGGTTCATGTGCCAGTGGTTTATCCCAAAAAAGCTGTAAATATTCTTTTTGAGTATGAAACAATTTGTCTTGTTTGTCAAAATATTCAGGTATAATATTATAATGCTGCCCAATTCCCGAAAGATGCAGAAGAAGATGATGGATAGTTATTTTGCTTGCATATTCTTTTGGATAATCCGGGAGATACTTATCGATTGTTGCATTTAAATCAATTAATCCTTTTTCAGCTAGTTTAACTGCTAATAATGCCGTGAAAGGTTTTGTTGTAGATCCAATCTCATATTTTGTATTGCAGTTATTTGGAATATCATTTTCAAGATCCGCCATTCCATATCCTTTATTGATTAAAATCTTATCCCCAACTGCAATTAGGATTGTCCCGTTAAAGCTATCGGGCAGCGATTTGATATAATTATCAAGCTTGTTTTCAATTGATGAAGTTTGCGCAAAAATCATATTTGTGTATAAACAACAGTTAAAAAACAACATAAAATAAATTATAGTTTTCATTTTGAATTGCTCCGGATAAAATTATACTCCAATGCCTAAGACTAAACATCAGTTTCTTCCAGTTTCGGTATTTGTCCATTGAATTATGAATTTGTTCCTAATCGCTTCCATCGGATTGTTCCTGAACATAACACACTTTCATATTTTAGTTTATAAATGCTTGATAGACCAGGTCGCTGAACTTCCACATCATTCCAAGGTGACCCCACGGGCCTGTTTGGGCAAAGAAAATTCCATAAATTTTATGCTCAAAATCGATCCAGTATCGGGTGTTATAGGGTCCTCCAGACCAGTCAATACCGAATGTTTGTCCATTATTCTCTTTAAATGATGCACCGACACCTAATCCATAACCATAGT
>DATKLQ010000288.1:0-3560 GCA_035542335.1 Ignavibacteriaceae bacterium
TGGTAATCATTACTTATTTTATTCTTTTATTCACATTAACCGGATGGAGGGTCTTCTTTAAATTACTATTCAGATTCGGTTTGCAGGAAAATGAACCTGCTAGCAGGAATACGCTTATAATCGGTACCAATATTGCCGCCCTGTCTATCGCAAATAAACTGAAGATAAAAAAGAATGATTATCATGCGGTATTCGGATTTATAAGCACTGCTCATGGTGATATCGGCAAAAAGCTCAATGGCTATGAAATTGTAGGAAGCGTGGACAATCTAAGTAAGGTAATAAAAGAAAAAAAAATCCAGGAAGTTATTTTTTCAACCGAAGAGCTTTCCTATTATGACATAATGGCGATTGTTTCGGCTAATCAAAGCGAGGATGTTGAATTTAAATTAATTGATACCAATTTGAACTTTATAGTCGGAAAAACTTCCGTAACTATGATGGACGATATGCCGATTATTGATATTACAAATAATATATCGAGACCCTTATTTAGATTTATTAAAGCGGTTTTCGACTATTCCGCAGGTCTTTTTGTTTTGTTTTTTATATATCCTTTCATATATTTAATCGTAAAACTAACCAATAAACGGAATAACTTCAGAGATTTTATTTTGAATGTTCCGCTTATCTTTTCAGGGAAAGCAAGTTTTGTCGGCCCTGATGAGAATAGTGCAAGGGATAATCTGTACCTGGGGAAAAGAGGCTTGACAGGTTTTTGGTTTATTGAAAACATGGAAGGAGGCGACAGGAAAAAGCTGGATCTTTACTATGCCAAGAACCAGAATATCTGGCTCGATATGGAGATCCTTGGAAAAACAATAAATAAAATGTGGAGCGGACAGTAAGATAATGGCAAAAACTATTTTGGATTTCGAAAAGCCGATACATGAATTGGAAGCTAAGCTTGAGGAGATGAAAAAATATTCGGATAATTTGAGCATCGACAAAGAAATTGAAAAGATTGAAAAGAAAGTAAAACAATTGAAAGAAGGTCTATATAAAGATTTAACAAGATGGCAGCGCGTTCAGCTTGCCAGGCATCCGGACAGGCCATATACGCTGGATTATATTTACTTCATTACAAATAATTTTGTTGAACTGCACGGAGACAGACTGTTTAAAGACGATAAGGCAATAGTCGGCGGCCTGGCAATGATTGATAATTTTAAAGTAATGATTATCGGCCATCAGAAGGGGAGAGATACAAAATCAAATCTCTTCAGGAATTTCGGCATGCCTAATCCAGAGGGATACCGCAAAGCATTAAGATTGATGAAGCTTGCGGAGAAATTTAACCGCCCTGTAATTACTATGCTCGATACACCGGGGGCCTACCCCGGATTGGAAGCCGAAGAAAGGGGACAGGCTGAGGCAATTGCTAAAAATATTTTTGAAATGAGCAGGCTGCGCGTTCCCATTATCGTGGTTATAATCGGCGAAGGAGCAAGCGGCGGCGCACTCGGGATCGGAGTGGGCGATAGGATCCTGATGCTCGAAAACTGCTGGTATAATGTAATCAGCCCGGAATCCTGTTCAAGTATTTTATGGCGCAGCTGGGACTATAAAGAGCAGGCGGCCGAAGCACTGAAACTTACGGCCCCGGATCTTCTAGAACAAAAATTGATAGATAGAATAGTCCCCGAACCGATGGGCGGCGCACATAAAAATCAAAAGGAGGCAGCTTCAATTCTTAAATCTGTCTTAATCGAAGAATTGACTGCTTTGGTAAAAATTAAACCTGATAAGCTGGTGGAAACCAGGATACAGAAATTCGGCAGTATGGGTGAATTTAACGAATAAGGGTTTCTTTGGCGCAGATTTAATTAACCCCCTGATTTAAACTCATCATATATATCCCATCTTTTAACTATAAGCTCTAAGTATGATTTATGTGCTGATTGAAAAATAAAAAGGTAAGATGATGATAAGCAAAAATGATAAAATAATCCTCAATATAAATATTCCCGAACATCATTTACTCAAAGGAGATTTGGGTGAAGTAATATTCGTTCATAACGAAGGGGAAGCATTCGATATAGAATTCAGGAATATAGCCGGAGAAATAATTATAGTAATAAAGCTTTTGCCCGCCCAGTTTCAAAAAATTAATATCATTAAGATCCCCCAGATAAAAAAATTTAATTTGAACTAATATCTTTCGGATTTTAAAAATATTCTGCCCGCTTTTTAATAACTTTGTAAACAAAACATTCACCCGTTTTTATGTTAAAAGACTATACTGAAATCAGGGTCCGGTATTCGGATACCGACCAGATGAATTTTGTGTATAACGGGAAATACCTTGAGTATTTTGAGGTCGGAAGAACCGAAATGCTCCGGAACATCGGTTTCCCTTACAGCCTGATTGAAGAAAAAGGATTCCAGCTGCCTGTAATTGAGGCCTTTATCAAATTCATTAATCCCGCTTTCTATGATGAAATCCTTATTGTTGAATCTGAAATGAAAGAATTTCCTTCTTTCAAACTTCATATCGATTATAAGGTCTTTAAAAAAACCGGCAACCAGCTCGCTGCCGAAGGCTATACCAAGCATGTATTTATAAATACCGGGACAAAAAAAGTAGTAAGACCCCCGGAATTTTTTTTTGAAAAGATAAAATCATTCTATCAGGATAAGGATTTATGAAAGAAATTCATTCTGATATGAAAAATAAATTCGATAAAATCATAAAAAATGCTTTAAAGGAAGATATAAGGAACGGAGATATTACCACCTCGGCTGCGGTAAAAAACAGTCTCTATGCTCATGGCGAATTTTTAGCTAAGCAGGAAGGAGTAATTGCAGGACTGGATGTTGCCGGCAGAGTATTTCAATTAGTTGATGGTAAACTCAACTTTAAAAAATTTTTGGAAGACGGATCAAGGGTAGAACCCGGTAAATTTTTTGCCGAAGTCCGCGGGAAAGCTTCTTCAATTTTAACTGCGGAAAGGACTGCGCTTAATTTCCTCCAGAGAATGAGCGGCATCGCGACTGCGGCTAATCTTTTTTCTGAAAAAATAAAACATACAAAGGCGAAAATCCTTGATACCAGGAAAACCGCACCCGGCCTTAGACTGCTTGATAAGCTTGCGGTTTATGACGGCGGAGGAACGAACCACAGGTATGGATTATACGATCTGTTTTTAATTAAGGATAATCACATAACTGCGGCAGGTTCAATTACAAAAGCCGTGAAAAAGTGCGTAATATATAGAAAGAAAAAACATTTAAATACCAAAATAGAAGTTGAAGCTGCAAATTTGAATGACGTTGAAGAAGCCCTAAGCTGCAATGCCGATATAATAATGCTTGATAATTTCACTTTGGATAATATGAAGAAAGCCGTTGATCTGATTTCCGGAAAATGTCTCATTGAAGCATCAGGCATGGTGAATCTGGAAAATGTAAAGGAAATTGCCGAAACCGGAGTAGATTTTATTTCTGTCGGTTACTTAACTCACAGTGTAAAAGCCCTGGATATTTCATTGAACATAAAACTTTAATTTAATCCGGACCAATAAACTCTAAAGTTTGATTTTTGTCATCATGACATACTT
>DATKLQ010000289.1:0-5572 GCA_035542335.1 Ignavibacteriaceae bacterium
GCACTGAATCCCTCTTTAGTTTCCTCCTGAATTTTCTCACCTGAAACATACACAACTCCTTTTCCGAAGCTGCTTGCCCGTTCCTTTAAATTTTTCTCATCGAAAATATTAAATTCCGGCTGCTGTGTTGAATCGGAAGAAAAAGCCGTCGAAAATCCCTTCATCATTTCAATTACTTTTTCACTCATGATCACGGTTTCTTCGATCGTTCCGGAGCCGTCTTTATTTACATTGATCAAAGTTTTTATCTCCAGGCAGCCCTGTGAAAAAAGAGAAAATATTATAAGAGAATAACCGAAAATTTTTTTCATATATTATACCTTTCAGATCAAGATATACCAGATTTCCAAAATCCGGCATTTCTCAGATATTAAAGTAAATTGCTTGCTAGTTCAGCCAGTTCGGACCTCTCGCCTTTTATCAGATTAATATGCGCATAAAGTTTTTGCCCTTTAAAGCGATCTATAAGATAGGAGAGCCCGTTCGACTGCGAATCCAGGTACGGGTGATCTATCTGGTAAATATCACCTGTAAATACAATTTTTGCTCCCGAACCCACTCTCGTTATTATTGTTTTAATCTCATGGGGAGTCAGGTTCTGGGCTTCATCCACTATAAAAAATATCCTCTGCAGGCTTCTTCCCCTTATATAAGTAAGAGGTTCAATCACAAGTTTTTCCTCTTTAATCAAATTATTAATCTGCTGGTGCTGTTTTTCAGTTTCCGAAAACTGATCCTGTATTACCCTGATGTTATCCCACAGCGGCTGCATGTAAGGTTCAAGCTTGCTCTGCACGTCACCCGGAAGAAAACCGATATCTTTATTGCTTAAGGGGACAATCGGTCTGGCAATAAAGATCTGCCTGTAGTTTTTCCTTACGTGCAGCGCGCTGGCAAGCGCAAGGAGAGTTTTGCCCGTGCCGGCTTTCCCTGTCAAGGATGCAATGGATATTTCAGGATTTATAAGCGCATCAACTGCAAATGTCTGCTCCGCATTTCGCGGCTTAATGCCATATACTACGTTTTTGTCTACTTTTTTAAAGAAGCTTGTATCCTGGTCGAGGTAAGCCAATACCGATCTGCTTTCATTTCTAAAAACAAAATATTTATTTGGGACAGCTTCTATTTTGTACCTTTTGAGGACAGGCTGGGCTTGTATTTCATAAGGGGGCTGGAAAAGCTTTACAATTAATTCATCATCAAAATCCTCAACTATTTCATTGCCGCTGTAAAGATCTTCAAGGTTACCTATCCTGTCGGTAGTATAATCTTCCGCGAGTATGCCCAAAGCTTTAGCTTTCATTCGAAGATTAACATCTTTTGTTACAAGTACAACCTTTCCGTTATTCCTGTATTTCTTATTCCAATCATATGCTATGCTGAGCACCCTATGATCAGGATTATCCTCTTTAAATATTTCGCGGATTTCAGCACCTATCCCCCTTGAAATAGCAATGCGTACTTTGCCCAATCCTTTTCCCATCTGAATACCGCCGTTAAAAAGAGCTTTGCCTGTCATGGAATCCAAAGTACGGGCAAATTCTCTTGCATTAAGGTTGATTACCTGGCTGCCTCTTTTAAAATGATCGAGCTCTTCAATAACCGTTAACGGGATTACCACATCATTTTCTTTAAATTGCTTAAAAGATGATGCGTCATGAAGAATTACATTGGTATCGAGGATAAAAATCTTAGGAGATTTTTCTGAGGAGGGGTTCGGGTTTTTCATTTATAGAATTATGTTAACTAATTTTTGCAAATATCATAATTTTATACTTTTATCACAAGTAAATAATTTAATATGGAAAAATCTTAATGTTATAAAATGATTAAGAATTAAAATAAAAGATTTAAAAATTACCTGCTTCATTTTTTTTGTCGACAGGCTTGCTGTTCTTAAGAGAAGAATATCAAACCGCCTAATAAATCCGGTTCCAAACAACATAACTGTAAATAAAAGAATAGAAACGCTCATTGGGTACCAGTCTGATATTGTATAAGCAGGAACAAGGATAGCGGCAATTAAAGCTGTTGCAAAGGATATCATAAAATGAGCGAAAGCTTTAACCAGCTTGAAGAAAACTGCTTTAACTTTCTTATGCGAACATTAATAAATATAGCAAGCACTAACAATTCTGATAGGAATAAGGCAAAAGCCGCACCTTCCGGGCCGAAAAAAGGAACCGGTAAAAAATTAGCCGCCGGATTGTGAGTAAAGCCGGTTTTATCTTCGTAACACTGTTGAAGAAAGTCACAAAATCTTCTTTAATTATCAGGAGCAAAAACCAAGAAACAAACCTTAAGCCCAAAATCACATCCTCTTATTTTTAAATAATTCTTTGAATAATTTGCGGCCGAATATATATAATTGAATCTGTTTGTCTGAAGTTTTATATTTGTTTTAATTAAACAGGAATAAATTTATTGATTAAGATCTTTATCATAAAAAAATTTATAGCAGAGAATAGAAGGATAATTATTTTTGTCAGCCACTCATAGAGTGGCTATTTTTTTGAAATTTAAATGATAAACGAGGGTATGTTTAAATGAATAAAAGAACGGCTAAATTAGTACTTGAGGATGGGATTGAAATTACCGGGCTTGGTTTCGGGTATCCAAAAAATACAAACGGCGAAGTTGTATTTAATACCGGGATGGTCGGCTACCCGGAAACAATGACCGATCCCTCTTACAGGGGGCAGATACTTATCTCCACATATCCGCTAGTCGGTAATTATGGTGTCCCGGGTTATGAAAAAGAAAACGGCATGTATAAATATTTTGAATCGGACTCTATTCACTGCAGAGGTTTGATAATTACAGATTATTCGGAAGAATATTCCCACTGGAGCGCCGAAAAATCTTTGGACAGCTGGATGAAGGAATTCCGGATACCCGGTATTTACGGCATTGATACCAGGATGCTGACCCGTAAGCTGCGTGAAAGCGGTACAATGCTGGGTAAGATTATTTTCAATGAAAAGGAAGAAATTCCTTTTGAGGATATTAATCGGCTTGATCTTGTAGAAGAAGTTTCCGTTAAGGAACCGATAGAATATTCGAGAGACAAAAAGAAAGTAATTCTTGTCGACTGCGGTACGAAAAATAATATTATCCAGGCTTTCTTAAAAAGAAATATTACCGTTATAAGAGTTCCCTACGATTATGATTTTCTCAAAATAAAAGCAGACGGCATAGTGCTTTCAAACGGGCCGGGGGATCCTAAAATGTGCAAGGCAACTATTGAAAATACAAGAAGAGCCATGGGAAAGCATATCCCGATAATGGGTGTCTGCCTTGGCAGCCAGATTATGGCTTTATCAGCCGGCGCAAATACTTACAAATTAAAATACGGGCATAGAGGTCATAACCAGCCGTGCAATGAAGCGGGTACAAAAAGGTGTTATATCACTTCACAGAATCACGGCTTCGCTGTAGAAACGGAGACTCTTCCCGAGGACTGGCGGGAATGGTTCATTAATGAAAACGACGGCACCAATGAAGGAATCATTCATATTTCCAAGCCTTTCTTTGCAGCACAGTTTCACCCCGAGGCATCTCCGGGACCGGACGACAGTGAATTTATATTCGACACATTTGTGAGGGCTTTAAAATGATGATGAAAAAAAATAAACCGAAGAAAGTGCTGATTCTTGGTTCAGGCGCTCTGCAGATCGGACAGGCCGGTGAATTTGATTACTCCGGCAGCCAGGCAATTAAAGCTTTAAAAGAAGACGGGATTACTACGGTTCTAATCAATCCGAATATCGCTACGATTCAGACCTCCGCCAATTTTGCCGATAAAGTTTATTTCATTCCTATCCGGACAAATTTTGTAGAAAAGGTAATTCAGAAAGAAGAGCCTGACAGTATTCTGCTGCAGTTCGGCGGGCAGACCGCACTTAACGTCGGTGTTGATCTTTATGAAAAAGGAATACTCGATAAATATAATGTTAAGGTTTTAGGAACACCCATTGAAGCAATAAAAATGACCGAGGACCGGCTTCTGTTTGCAAATAAGGTAATTGAAACAGGTTTGAAAGTTCCTGTCAGCAAAACAGCAGGCAACCTCGATGAGGCAATAAGCGCTGCCGAAGAAATCGGCTTCCCGGTTATGCTGAGAATTGCATATGCATTGGGAGGTTTAGGTTCAGGGATTGTCAATAACAAAAACGAGCTTATAGAAAAAGCAAGAAGAGCTTTTTCTTTTACAAACCAGATCCTTGTGGAAGAATCTTTATACGGCTGGAAAGAAGTCGAATATGAAATCGTAAGGGATAAATACAACAACTGCATTACGGTATGTTCAATGGAAAATGTGGATCCTATGGGGATTCATACGGGAGACAGCATTGTTATTGCACCTGTACAGACATTATCGGCCAGGGAAAACTTCAAGCTGCGTTCAATCGGTATAAAGCTGATCCGGGCTCTCGGAGTAATCGGCGAATGCAACATTCAGTATGCACTGGATCCCAATTCAAGTGATTACAGAATCATCGAAGTAAATGCAAGGTTAAGCCGAAGCTCGGCACTCGCATCCAAAGCCACAGGATACCCGCTGGCATTTATTGCAACCAAGCTTGCGCTTGGCTATGCGCTTAATGAAGTTGAGAATATCATTACAAAAGAAACATCTGCCTGCTTTGAACCCGCGCTTGATTACGTAGCTTTAAAATTTCCAAGGTGGGATCTGCAGAAGTTCCGCCAGGTTAGCACGCAGCTTGGAACTGAAATGAAATCCGTCGGCGAGGTGATGTCTTTGGGACGGACCTTCGAGGAGGTTCTGCAGAAGGCAATAAGGATGCTCGATATCGGGATGAAAGGCTTTGTTGGAAATGAGATTGAATTTAAAGATCTTGAAAAGGAAATAGAAATCCCTACAGACCGCAGGATGTTTGCCATTGCCTGTGCACTGGAAAGAGGATATTCGGCAGAAAAAATTTATGAGCTTTCAAAGATCAATACCTGGTTCATCAATAAGATGAAGAATATAATTGATACCAATAAAAAACTCTCAGTTAAAAAACTGAACGAAATAAATCCGGAAATGATGAGGGAAGCCAAGCAGAACGGATTTTCCGATCTGCAGATAGCCGAGCTGACCGGGTCAAATGAACTTGAAGTCAGAGCTTGTAGGAAAAGCTTGAATATTATTCCTGTTGTAAAACAGATAGACACCCTTGCTGCCGAATACCCGGCTCAAACGAATTATCTTTATCTCACCTATCACGGAGCTGAAGATGACATACAGACCGGGGAAAAAAAACAAATAGTAGTGTTGGGGGGAGGTGCATATAGAATCGGCTCGTCGGTTGAATTCGACTGGTGCTGCGTAAATGCAGTCACTACAGCAGCCAAGCTTGGGTATACATCTATCATGATTAACTGCAATCCTGAAACTGTAAGCACAGATTATGATATCTGCGATAAGCTCTACTTTGAACAGCTGACATTCGAGCGGGTGCTTGATATTTATGAGAAAGAGAATCCTGACGGTGTAATTATATCAATGGGAGGACAGATACCGAACAACCTTGCCATGAAGCTTTATAAAGCCGGGGTGAGGATT
>DATKLQ010000290.1:0-3042 GCA_035542335.1 Ignavibacteriaceae bacterium
TACCTACCCCGGAGATACCACGATGGCAACTGTTGATGATGTACGTGCCTTTGCTAAAGGAGGATCTGCGAGGATACAGAGGTAAGGTGAAAAGGATAAAACGCATAGACGTCTAGACGTGTAAACGTATAAAACAATGAACGTTTTGACGTTCTACGTTTAAACGTCTAGGTTTTTACGTTTAAACGTCTATAGATATAAAGGAATCATAAATGCTGTTTTTCGGAAAAGGTGATGAGAAGTTTATTTTCAATAAGGAAGAATTAAAGAATTCTCTCTATTCTGCTTTGGATAAGATTGGACCAAGAAAGAAAGTACTTGCAATTCCTCCCGACTTTACGCGCTTTCATTCTCAGGCAGGTATAATAACTGAAATGGTTTGGGAATATTACAGGGATAAATTAAAAGATATTCTGCCTGCACTTGGGACTCACAAGCCGATGAGCGGGTATGAAATAGAAAAAATGTACGGCTGCACGCCGGAGCATCTTTTTAGGGTACACGACTGGCGGCATGGGCTGGCAACTCTCGGCGAGGTTCCTTCCGAATTTGTTAAAGTCGTTTCTGAGGGAAAAGTAAATTATCCCTGGATCGCACAGGTTAATAAAATTTTGGTTGAAGGGAATTACGACCTTATTTTATCTATCGGCCAGGTTGTACCTCATGAAGTCATAGGGATGGCAAATTATAATAAAAATATTTTTATGGGTACCGGCGGAAAGGACGCAATAAACCGGAGCCATTTTCTCGGGGCGGCTTATGGGATGGAAAGAATTATGGGCCGTGCCGATACGCCGGTTAGAAAGGTTTTAAATTATGCCTCGGATCATTTTGCCAAGGATCTGCCGATAGTTTATATTCATACCGTTGTTGATAAAGATATCCGGGGAAATCTTCAGATCAGGGGATTATATATCGGGGATGATATTGAATGCTTTAATCTGGGTGCAGCCTTATCTCTGAAGGTCAATTTTCAAATGCTGGATAAGCCCCTGCAAAAAGTCGTCGTTTATCTTGATCCGGAAGAATTTAAAACAACATGGCTTGGAAACAAATCTATTTACCGTACACGGATGGCAATAGCCGACGAGGGTGAGCTTATTGTTTTAGCTCCCGGCGTAAAATCGTTCGGAGAAGATAAAGGCATCGATAAGCTGATCAGAAAATACGGTTATGTTACTACACCTGAAGTCCTCGATTTTGTAAAAAATGACGATGAATTAAAAAATAATCTCTCGGCTGCCGCTCATCTGATTCACGGTTCTTCCGAAAAAAGATTCAGAATAATTTACTGCCCGGGCTTCCTAAGCAGGGAAGAAATTGAAAGCGTAAATTATAAATATGCAGATTTGATTGATATGAATGAAAAATACAGCCCTAAAAAAATGATTGATGGATTTAACATCATGCCTGACGGGGAAGAGGTATTTTATATTTCTAATCCTGCTCTCGGTTTGTGGGCGTATGAAGGAAGATTTTCCCGCAAAGCGGGATGAGCCTCCGGCTCAAAAAATTGAAAGATTTAAAAATTGAAAGATTGAAAGATTAAAAGATTGAAAGATTAAAAGATTGAAAGATTAAATTTCCTGAATAGTTATAGAGAGCTAAATCCGAAATTCGCAATCCGAAATCCGAAGTTAAAATTGGAGCTTAAATGCAGTCAAATATTGGTTTAATCGGCGTTGGGTTAATGGGAGAAAACCTCTCATTGAATATGGAAAGTAAGGGATTTTCCGTTTCAGTTTACGATATAGATAAGGAAAAAGTAAAAAAATTTGTAGAAGGAAAAGCCAAAGGGAAAAAAATAACCGGCACATATTCTCTGGAAGAATTAGAAGCTTCGCTCGAACTTCCGCGGAAAATAATGATGATGGTGCCGGCAGGAAAGATAGTCGATGATACTATTGAACTTCTATTGCCTCATTTGTCGAAGGGGGATATCTTAATTGATGGAGGAAATACTCATTTCCCCGATACGAACAGGAGAGTCAAATATCTTGAAAGCAAGGGATTTTTATTTATCGGAACAGGAGTATCAGGTGGAGAAGAGGGAGCACTGCACGGCCCTTCCATAATGCCCGGCGGTTCAAAAGCAGCCTGGCCCCATATTAAACCCATTTTTCAGGCGATTGCTGCAAAGGTTGATGACGGCGTTCCATGCTGCGATTGGATAGGTGAAGACGGAGCCGGGCACTTCGTGAAAATGGTCCATAACGGAATTGAATACGGCGATATGCAGTTAATCGGCGAAACATATCATATAATGAGGGATATCCTGAATATGAAGCCGGCCGAAATGCACAAGGTATTTAAAAAATGGAATACGGGAGAATTAAAAAGTTATTTAATAGAAATTACGAGCGACATTCTTGCTTTTAAAGATGAAGACGGAAAACCGCTAGTCAATAAGATTCTTGATACTGCCGGGCAAAAAGGTACGGGAAAATGGACGGCGATTACTTCTCTCGATCTTGCCGTACCTCTTACGTTAATCACTGAATCTGTTTACTCAAGAATTTTATCTTCGATTAAAGATAAGCGGGCAGCAGCTTCAAAAATATTTCCGAAGAAAAAAGTCAGCTTTAAAGCTGACAAGAAAAAGTTTATAGAAGATTTGGGAAAAGCATTGTATGCGGCAAAGATTCTGTCTTATACTCAGGGCTATGAGTTATTAAGAGCAGCGGCTAAAGAATTTAAATGGAACATAAATTACGGAGGCATTGCATTAATGTGGCGCGGCGGCTGCATCATCCGCTCAGCTTTTTTGGGAAAAATTAAAGAGGCCTTTGATAAAAATCCCGATCTTTCAAATCTTCTGTTGGCTCCATTCTTTACAGAAAAAATTTCAAGTACTCAAAGTTCTTTGAGAAAAGTAGTTTCGGCGGCTATAAATAACGGAATTCCTGTCCCTGCATTATCATCCGGACTATCATACTTTGACGGCTACAGAAGCGAATTTCTTCCTGCTAACCTGCTGCAGGCCCAAAGGGATTATTTCGGGGCGCACCAGTATGAAAGATTGGATCAGCCCCGCGGAAAATT
>DATKLQ010000291.1:0-2394 GCA_035542335.1 Ignavibacteriaceae bacterium
CTTGTTTTACCGAATACTCCCATCTGGTTCCAGGTAAGAAGATTTCCGTCCAGGGCATATGATCTCAGAATCATATCTCTATGAGTATCCCATCTATCGTAATTGAATTCCTTCCTCATATATTGGGCAGTACCTTCGGCAAACCAGGCCGGCATGTTGACGGTAGCAATAGGATAAGAAACTATAAAATTAGGAAAACCGTAAAGTATGTCAGGCCTTCTTTCGTCCTCATAATTTAAGCCTTGCAGAAAAATTGCAGGAATAGTTCTGCCCACCTTCATCGCAGATTGTATCTGCACCATATGGGTGAATTCATGGGAAATAACATTTCTCAGCCAGTTATGGGTTCCCCTCAAATCAAAGTCGAGAGCACTCGTCCATATTTCAATTTTGTTGTCAAAAAAGTAAGTCGCGCCGTTTGAATAATCATCAATATCCTTGATGACAAAATGTACTGTCTCCGGCTCATACTCATAAAGAGAAGTTATGGGACCCCATACCTCATCGGCAATTTTGGCAACCACTCTTGCAGTGCGATCTGCTCCATGATGATAATGAACTTCAACATGCTCCCCTTTTATTGTGTACCAGTCAAGCTCCGGATGGAATTCCGTAAATTGCGGATAGGAATAATTGAAAAAAAATATCAGAGAAATAATTATATGGCGAAAGATTTTCATAATTTCGAATTATATTTATTAATCCAAAAAGATGACATCTTTTTAAAAAGCTGTCATCATTTGCCGTTACTTGAGTAACATCATTTTTTTTGTTTGAGTAAAGTTTTTTGATTTAATAGTATAGAAATAAACTCCAGAACTTAAATCGGCTGCGTTAAAATTTACGGTATGCTCGCCGGCCTTATAAAAGCTGTTAAGAATAGTTGCAACTTCATTCCCAAGGATATTATAAACCTTCATCTGCACCATACCGTCTTCCGGTAAACTGAATTTAATAATAGTGATTGGATTGAATGGGTTTGGATAATTCTGCTTTAATGAATATGCGGCCGGGAGAATGTTTTCAGGAGGTTTATCCGCTAAAATGTCAAATTTTAATTTTAAAGAAGGATCGCCGAAAATGTTGATGAGCTTGTTTTGAAATGTTGCAGGTTTTAAAGCATTCCTCCAGGTCTCTCCCAAAGTATAACCGGGATTAGTAAAGATATATTTAATACATTTGGATAGAAAGTCGTTGTTTGGCTGGAGATAATGTTCACCTACATAATTTAATGCCCCAATTGATCCGCCTTCGGAGAATAAAAATTTATCTGTAATGCTCCCTATTGTGTCCCGGGAAAAATATTGACTGCCCACAAAAAAAGTTATAAAATACTTATTGCCATTATGTATTAAATCAACATCATTAAAAGTAAAGTATTGTTCATGAGTGAAAACAGAACTGTTTCCATGACCGACAAAAAAAACCGCAGCAGCCCCATCATTATTTATAAAATGTACAATAGAGTCTTTGGGTCCATAATATTGGGATGAATCATCTTCAAAAAAATATTTTACATTCATATAATCAGGAGCTAGTTTTCCCAGATTCAAGGACATTGTGATCCATAAATCATCATCATTTCCTTCAGTTGTATATTGATCATCACTTAAAATCAGAATATTATTATTCCATGAAGAGAGGTTTGAGTTTCCCTCGTATTGAATAACTTTATTAAAATAATTATTCAATTCACTGCCATTCCTCGCAGCAATACGGCCGACACAGAAAGATATTTCATTTGAATTGCTGTATTTGCTTGTTGTATAATAATAATCTGATCTTGCTGTATCAGTCTGCTCATACCCAGGCACACTTTCAAATTCATAATTCGGAATTTTCGACAGGTCACCGGCAATCAAAAAATATTTCGGCTTCGGATTTTTCCAGAAGGTCCCCGCGTAACTGATAAAATTTCTTATGTTATCTTGCTTTATCAAACTTGAATCGAACTCGCTAAAAATTTCAGAAGTATCAACTATCAGCACCTTGAAGTTTCGAAATGTTTCTTTATGAAGTTTAAACGCTTCACTTGCAGCTTTAAATTCCGGCACAGTGATTACCACATAATCATATTGATTTGCGGTATCGCTCAGGCTGACCGGCTGACCAAGTACAATCTGCTGCAGCAAAAAAACAGGCAGAAAAACAATGAAGTATTTCATTTGACCTCCTATAGATTTAGTTAAACATCCCCCGCAATTCGGAGGGAAGTATTAACTGTAGAGGTTTTCTATAATATCTCCCGTTTATTAAAGAAACTGCAGTTTAATTCTGCCCTGCTTATTTAACGACAGCTATTTTTATTATATTGGATTCTGTTTTTCCGCTTGAGCTTGTTGCTTCAATCCTTGCCAGGTAAATTCCGCTCTGGATATCTTTTACATTCCATGT
>DATKLQ010000292.1:0-4265 GCA_035542335.1 Ignavibacteriaceae bacterium
TTTCGAAAGAATAGATAATCTCGAATTTGGTCTGCATGGTGATATATCTGCTCCCAAAGCAGGACAATCAATTGGAATAAACCCGTATGAAGGTGATGAATACGTTTTAGACAACACACCTACAATCGGAAGCCCAAACGATACCACAAATATTACTGGTTCTGTTAAAGGATATATAAAAGATTCTTTAGGTTATGCTATCCCTGGCGTGAGTGTGATCTATGATTATGGCTCCGATGATGGCACTGGTTTTCCCTGGTATAATAGTGTTATAACAGATTCCTTAGGATTTTATTTTTTTCATGAGGTATCAAAAAGAGCTAGATTGCAGTTTGAAAAGGAGGGATTCTATAGACCGGATACTTCTATCCAGATTTGGCCTGACAGCACTGTCACAATAAATGTTTCAATGAGTCATGTTGTAGGAGTAACGGAGATAAAACCGGCAGCATTAAACAAATTCGAATTAACCCAGAACTTTCCCAATCCTTTCAACAGTTCCACTTCATTTTATTATTTTCTGCCTGAAGACGAGGATGTAGAAATAATTATTTATGATCAAAAAGGAGAAATGGTTCAAAAGCTTTTCAAAGGATTTCAATCTAAAGGTCAGTACAGAATTAATTGGAATGCAAATGAAATAGCCTCCGGCATTTATTTTTATGAGCTGAAAGCCGGCAGCCGAAATCTTGTAAAGAAATGTTTGCTGCTGAAGTAAAGAGCCTCCGGAATTTCGGATTATGGATTGCGGATTGAAATTTTTGATCTGCCCTCGCAATACGAAGTTTGATTTACGAATTGTGATTTACGATAGCTTTGAATTATGAGAACGATCTAAGATTAAAGATTCCAGGTTTATGATTCGCACCGCCTAGCCTTAGACTCAACCTTAGCTCCTCTCATGCTATCATGCACTCATGCAAACCCTGCCCTAATGCTTCTTTCATCCATTCATCCATTCATCCATTCAATCATTCATCCCCATTGCTAATATTTCAGCCTTATCCTTGCCTAGCCTTAGCCTCAGCCTTAGCCTCAGCCTCAAAACTCTAACTTCCTCATTCCAATATGGCAAATTGCAAAATCATATTTAACAGGATCAATGGGATCAAATTTTTTTAAATTTTCAGTAATTTCTTCCGCCATTTTCCAGCTTACGTTTTTCCTTTTCGTCAGCTTAAGTGATTTGCAGATCCTTGCAACATGAGTATCGACGGGAATGATCAATTTATCAGGAGGTATTTCATTCCAGAACCCAAAATCGAGCTCATCTTTTCTTACCATCCATCGTAAAAATAAATTCATTCGTTTACAGGCGCTCCCCGTTTCGGGATTCGGAAACATAAATTTTATACCGGGGCTGATTTTCGCTCCCCCTATTTGATTAAGCATGAATTCCGAAAACCCGGAAATGCTATTCTTCAGGTTTGGTTCCGATGAATTATAGAGCTTTAAGAATAAATTTTTCAGTCTGCCGTACTTTTTTAAAATTCTTTTTAAAAGATTAAGAAACAATTTTATATCTGTCTCCGTATAAAACCTGTGCTTCAAATCTAAAGACCGTATATGAAGGGGGAAATCGCCGGAATTGATCAGGTACCCGTAAGGTCTGTTTTCCATTAAAGAAATGATTTTATTAAGTGTATTGTTAATCTGTGTTACGTTTCCGTATGCGAACACGGATGCAATGAAACCGATGGTTTCAATGTCTCTTTCATCTTTAAAGAGATGAAGAAACTGGAGCGGATCTGGAGAGATCTGCCCTTTATCGAATGCTTTATAATGGTAATCGAGCTTCTGTTTAAGGTTCATCTTGAATAAAGAAAAGGTTCATCAAATTAATTAAAACTTATCAAAAAAGAGCGGGGTCATCATGAAACTTTATACAATTATTTTTGCATTCCTCTTTACCGTCAGCTTATCTTTTCCAAAAACCGGAATAATAACCGGTACAGTAAAAGATTCACTGACCGGAGAATCTTTAACAGGCGCCAATGTTGTTCTTCTGCACACTTCTATCGGTGCAGCAACCGATTTAAATGGATTTTTTCAAATTAAAAATATTCCTGAGGGAATCTATACCTTAAAAGTAACATACATAGGCTATGAATCTAAAAACTTTGAAAATATAAAAGTTGAAGCAGACAAGAAAATAAATCTGGAGGTGAAATTAAAGACTGCAGAGATTGAAGGTGAAATGATTTGCGTTACTGCCCAGGCTCTGGGTCAAAAGGAATCTATAAATCAGCAGTTATGCAGTTATTCAATTTCGGGAATATCCGGTGATTTCAACACAGAAGAATATGCATACATAAGTGAAAATAACTTTAAAGATGCTGTAAAAAATCCTCTTTCTACTTTTTCAATCGATGTGGATGCCGCATCCTACAGCAATACAAGAAGATTTTTAATGGAAGGAAGACTTCCGCCGAAGGATGCAGTCAGAGTAGAAGAGTTTATCAATTATTTCGATTACGATTACCCTCAGCCGACGTCTGATTTACCTTTTAAAATTTATACCGAATATTCTTCCTGTCCATGGAATGAAGATAATTATCTGGTACACATAGGAATAAAAGGAAAAGAATTAAGTAAAAATGAAAGCATCCCTAGCAGCCTCACATTTTTAATCGATGTTTCAGGTTCAATGAGCCCCCCGAATAAACTTCCTCTGCTGAAAAAAGCTTTCAAAATGCTTGTAGGCCAATTAAAAAAAGATGATAAAATTGCTATTGTGGTTTATGCCGGTGCGGCCGGATTGGTTCTTCCTTCTACATCGGGCTCGGAAAAAGCTAAAATTCTTGATGCCATAAATCAGCTTGAAGCAGGAGGATCGACGGCAGGCGGAGAGGGAATAATGCTTGCGTATAAAATTGCAAAGGAAAATTTTATTAAGAACGGAAATAACCGGGTAATTTTGGCAACTGATGGGGATTTCAATATCGGGATTACAAATACAGGTGAACTCGTCAGGTTTCTTGATGAAAAAAAGAAAGATGGAATTTTTCTGACAGTTCTGGGCTTTGGTGAAGAAAATATTAAGGATTCGAGACTAGAGGAATTTGCCGATAAAGGAAACGGAAATTATTCATATATCGATAATATGCTGGAAGCAAAAAAAGTATTTGTCGATGAAATGGGCGCCACACTTTTTACAATTGCTAAGGATGTAAAGATTCAGGTCGAATTCAATCCTGCAAAAATTAAATCATACAGGCTTGTTGGATATGAAAACAGACTATTGAATGATGAGGACTTTGAGAATGACAAAAAAGATGCAGGTGAAATCGGTGCAGGACATACCGTTACCGCTCTTTATGAAATTGTTCCTTTGGAGAATGCCGAAGCTCTTCCGGAAGATTTTAAATTAAAATATCAGGAAAAAATTATTAAGAAAAGCGCCTCAGAAACGGAGGAAATTCTTACGGTAAGCATCCGTTATAAAAAACCTGATGAAGATACAAGCAAATTAATCTCAGCAGTAATTTCCGGGAAGCCGGTTTCATTGCAGAAAAGCTCGGATAATTTTAAATTCTCCGCCGCTGTTGCACAATTCGGAATGCTTTTAAGAGATTCCGAATTTAAAGGTAACGCCGATTTTGAAAAGACCAGAGAATTAGCAAAGAATTCATTGGGCGAAGATAAATACGGTTATCGTGCAGAATTTTTAAGGCTTGTCGATCTTGCATCGGGACTAACCAGCCAATAGAGAGTAATATAAGGGGAACAGGGTGAGGTCCGCTATTCGGGCTTCACCCACTTAATATTGCACTTAAAGTTCCGGATTTCGGATTTTGGATTTCGAATTTCGGATTAAGAGTAAATCATCTAAATCTGAAATCGTAAATCTAAAATCGTAAATCTGAAATCGTAAATCCTTCTTACCTTATCAGCCGGATCATTTGATTAACTGCTTCCGGTATGCCTACAAATAAAGACCTGGCTATTATTGCATGCCCTATGCTGACCTCGTCTATATCGCTAAGTTCTCTGAAAATTTTAATATTTTGATAATTTAGCCCATGACCCGCATTAACACCCAGCCCGACTTTTTTCCCGTGCTTCGCCCCAAGCCTTATTTTATCAAGTTCGTCAAACTGTTCTTCTTCCGACAGGGCATTTGCGAAAACCCCGGTATGCAGTTCAATAAAATCTGCTTCTATCTCGGCTGCTGCGTCGATTTGGTCGATTTCCGGTTCAATAAACAATGAGACCTCAATTTCGGATTTATGCAGTTCGCGAACCGCATCTCTCAGTAAATTTAC
>DATKLQ010000293.1:0-4228 GCA_035542335.1 Ignavibacteriaceae bacterium
GGCCATGGAGGCGAAACCGCATCCTCAGTATATACTGCATGAGTTTAAATCTTTATTTTAATCCGTTAGTCGGTAATCGTTCATCTTAGTAATCTGGGGAACCGATTATCGTTCACCGATTATCTGCCTTCTTTCTCCTTCTCTTTCTCTTACTCTTTATCCCCGGTTTATTCTCTCTTGTTTTAAAAGCATCTTTGCCGCACTTAGGGCATTTCGGTATTTTATGCCGGTTACATGAACTTACCGACGATACTTTTCATTCCTGAAATCTCCTGCCTTTCTTGCATTTTCTCCTGCATGTGCATTGCTCCCCTTATTATATTTATTTCAATTTATCAAATTGATTTTCCGACCAGTTCGGGCTGAAGCGCAAGCAGCTCGGCGGCAGAATCTTTAAATATCTGGAATTCAACGACTTTACCCCTTTCTATCTGCCATATCTCAACAAAGTCGGTTTCCCATTGCTTGCTTGTCGATCTTGATTTTGCCTGGTAATAGCATAAAGCTATAACAAGATTTTCATGGGCAATAATTTTCCTTAATTCAAATTTTATAATCTCACAAATTTCGTTCATCTTAATAAAGAAGGCGGTAATTTCTTTTTTGCCTTTATAGGTTCCTGCAAAAGGTGCGGGGCCTGAAGTCGGTTCTTTCCAGAGAGTATCCTCCGAAAAACGTTCAAGTACCCCAGGAAGGTTTCCTTTAAGAATATTTTGATAAATCTCCTCTACTATTTTGATGTTCTGCTGTCCGTTCATTTTATCATCTCCATTCTTTTTAATTAATTCTGTCTCTGTTTATTTCGCTAATGAAAGTAATTCTTGATTAGGGCTTTTTATATTTAAAACGTCATCTGTCAGGTTAACCGACAAATAAATATTTTTAAAAATTCTTTCCGCTTTTTAACATTTATAGAATAAAAACGGATTTAAAATAAGAAGAAAGAATATTTTCCAAACTAAGCTTGTAATAACAGGCAAATAGATGTAATAAGAGGTGTTAGTTGATGAAAATAGCTTCGAAATTAAATATCTATTAAATCAAAATTTTTCTAACGATATTTTTTAAACTAAATTAATTTTATTTCGATAATGTTAATGATAATATGGACATAGCTATATGGAATGGTTTAATAATTTGAAAATCGGCACTAAACTTTATTTATCTTTTATCTCTTTCTCATTCATCTCTGCATTTCTTAGTTTCTTTATCTTTCCCAATTCCGGGATAACCGAGTTATTTTTCTTATTTATTCCGGAAGTTTTACTCTCAATTATACTAGGTGCTTTTATTTCAAAAAAAATAAACAAGACTATTAAGGATCTTACATGCATGCTGCATGAATTGAGCAAAGGTCATATTTGTGAAAGGTCAAAGATAACATCTAAAGATGAACTGGGTGCTTTTTCCGCCGAGATGAATCAGTTTACGGATTATTTACAGAATTCGGTTCTTTCAAATATTAATAAGATTTCGGAAGGAAATTTTACATTTGATTATTCTTTCAGCGATGAAAAAGATTTATTCTCTAAAGCATTAACTAAGCTGGCTAAAGTATCTAGTAATTTAAAAAACGAAACTGTAAAGATGGCCGAAGCTTATGATAACGGCAATACTGATTATAGAGTTAATGAATCTCTTTTCCCGGGAGATTATAAAAAAATAATTGAAAATATAAATAAGACTTTAAACCAAATCGTTATGGTTGTCCGTAAAGGATATGTTGCTATGCAGAGTTTTTCCGAGGGCGATTTGACTGCTAGAATGGATGGCGATTATAAAGGAGCCTTCAACAGGTATAAAACAAATATTAATAATCTTGGCGGCTCTTTAGAAAAAATGATCTTTGAAGTTTCTAAAATTATAGAGAGCACGGCTGTTTCAACAAATGAAATCTCCTCGCGGATTGAAGAGATATCAACAGGTACTACAGAACAAAGTCAGCAGGCTTCGGAGGTCGCAAGCGCTGTGGAAGAGATGACGAAAACTATTTTGGAGACTTCCAAAAATGCAGATTCAGCCAGTGAGGCATCAAAAAGGTATGGGGATATTGCAAAGGAAGGCGGTCAAGTAGTCAACCAGACGGTTGAGGGTATGAGCAGGATAGCTTCCGTAGTAAAAAAATCTGCGGTTACTGTTCATGCTTTAGGTAAAAGCAGTGTCCAGATAAATGAGATTATCGGAGTAATTGACGATATTGCGGATCAGACAAATTTACTTGCTCTTAACGCTGCAATTGAGGCTGCCCGCGCTGGTGAACAGGGGAGAGGTTTCGCAGTTGTTGCCGACGAAGTAAAAAAATTGGCTGAACGTACTACTAAGGCTACCAAAGAAATAGGATCTATGATAAAACAAATACAAAGTGATACAAAAGAAGCCGTTTCCTCAATGGAGCTTGGCACTGCTGAGGTTGAAAAGGGAATTGAGCTTGCTGATCATGCCGGTAATTCTTTAAAACAGATAATTGACGGTGCGGATAATGTAGTAGATTTAATTGCACAAGTTGCCGCGGCAAGTGAAGAACAATCTTCGGCTTCAGAACAAATAAGTAAAAGCATTGAATCCATTAATAATGTAACCCAGGAAAGCTCGGTTAACTTACAGCAGATCTCAAAATCCGCTAACGATTTGACTGAACTTACGGGGAAGCTTGAAAAGCTTATAAGCAATTTTAAGATAAATATTAAGATAAATATTAATGAAAATGTTAGTAAGATTTCAATTAACAAAAGAGCTAAATTAATAGAAATAAACTAACACATATTTTAAGAACTCCTGCCGCGTTTGCTAATACTTTGCGATATTCCATCAAGCATTTCTTTCTTTTATTTGCCCCCCTAAGATTTCTTCATTCCGAGTTGTGGGCGCTGAAGGAGTCGAACCTCCGACCCCTCCGACTAAAAGTCGGAGTGCTCTGAACCAATTTTCTTCAAATATTCAATGGCTTTAGCAGAGTTCTTCATTGCTTTTAGTATTAATTCTAATCTGTAAGCATTCGATTTAGATTTACATTGGTAGGATATGATGAGTTCCCAAGGACCTTTGTTTCTAGTGAATTTATTCCTATTCCCGTTATGTCTTAAAAGTCTATCTTTGAGATTATTAGTATGACCGATATAATTAAGATTTGATTTTAGAGAATGAATAATATAAACAAAATAATGACCCATGAATTCCCCTAAGATTTCTTCATTCCGAGTTGTGGGCGCTGAAGGAGTCGAACCTCCGACCCTCTGCTTGTAAGGCAGATGCTCTGAACCAACTGAGCTAAGCGCCCAAGGAAGTTATAAAATTAAGTGACTCGCCTTAATAAAGTTCAGCAAAGATAATAAATATTTCTGAATTTTATAAATATTATATATCTTTCTGTAGCAATCGAATAAACCTTTATAAATATTTTATATAATTTATCACCTAATTCGCTTTCGCAATTTGGCCGGTTCATTTTCCAAAGTGGCTACTTTGTTTTTTGCATAAAGATTAAATTTGTCAATAATATTTAATATGAGATCGTGAATTGCATACTCTTATCCTTGCATGTTAGAAATTTAATAATCTCAGCAAATTCCTAAGCCATCCTTAAATGAACAACCCGAAGGATAACTTCATGAAAAAGATAATTATCCTTGTTTCAGGTTTAATCGTATTCAATATAAATATAAGTTCACAAAATATTCTTAAGCCTGCCCCTCGGGGGTTTGATTCTTTGAATATTGACATTCAGCATGGTAAGATAGATTCTTTATGGGCGGAGGACAATCTTGAATTTCGGTTTAGGTAATTTAGATAAATTTGCCTGGATTGGTGCTTCCTCGGCTTTACTCAATATTAAACATCCGGAATTGTTGGTCCATAATCCCGTTGAAGCAATAAAGAAATTGAAATTGCTTTGGATATCCTGCGGCGGTAATGACAGGCTTGTTGCTTTCAGTCAAAGAATCCACGAGTATTTTAAGGAAAAGGAAGTGCCCCATATTTTTTTATGCTGAGCAGGGGTCTCATGATTTTAAGGTTTGAAAAAATGACTTATATCTTTTTTCCCGGCTTCTATTTAAGTAGTGAAAATAAGCCGAGATAAATATACCATCTCCTCATATTGAATTAAAAATATCGTGTGGAATAAATTTATTTTCAATTTGCAATGATTTTCACAGATTAAATAAATGAAATCTAAATTATTATTTCTTTTTGTTTCTCTTTGTTTAAATTCATTCACCCAATCTGATTC
>DATKLQ010000294.1:0-21398 GCA_035542335.1 Ignavibacteriaceae bacterium
AGAGATATCTGAATTTTCCTTTAATTCTCTTTCCATGACATCGAATCTCTTATAAAAATCATTATTTACCGGAATAGTAATTATATTTTCCCGATTATAACCCAAATTAGTTTTAGACAACAATTCCAGCTGGTTCATAGAAGTTAGAGTGAATGCAATCATTACAAAAGAAAGCGCAAACTGAAAAATTACCAGCCCTTTTCTAAAGTTGAACCCGCCTTTTTTAATAATAGCCTGATTTTTCAGAATAATAGTCGGTCTTATTGAAGACATAAAAAAAGCAGGATATATTCCTGAAGTAAATCCGACAAATACGGCAGCGCTAATGATGACCAGAAAAATGACCGGGCTGCCCCAAAGGTTTAATTCTACTCCCCCGCCGACAATTGAAATAAAAGCGGGACGAAGCAGCTCAAATATTACAATGGCAAAAGGCAAAGCCATTACTGCAATAATAAGCGACTCTCCCATGTATTGTTTTATTAATTGACCTTTATTTGCCCCGACCACTTTACGTATACCCACTTCTTTAGTACGGTTTCCAAAGCGCGAAGTCGATAGTACCATAAAATTAATTGAGACAATAAATAAAAGACCGAGGGCAATACCCATGATCAGATAAAACATGATCAGCGGGGCAACATTAAGTCCGCTGTTGAATTCCATCGATTTCAGGTGAATATCCTGCAGCGGAAACATTAATAACTTGGTTTTTGACACCTTATAAAGCGGGACATACTCTTCTACGAAAGAGGGCAGCTTAGATTCGAGATAACTTAAATATTTTGTTGATCTTAGTTTAAGAAAAGTAAATGTAGTCCCCCCTGTGTTCCAATTTTCATTATAATTATTCGGAAGAGAAGTAATTATATCAAATTTAAAAGAAGAGTTTAAAGGAGAATCTTCAGCAATTGCGGTGACAATTAAATCATTAATGCCGGTGCCGTGATCAAATTCTGCATTTAATACTTTTCCAAGAGGGTTTTCTTCCCCAAAATATTTGTGAGCTGCAGATTCCGTCAATATCACGGAATTCGGTTTTAACAGGGCATTTTCTGCATCACCCCTGGTAATCTTAAAATTAAAGACTTTAAAAAAATTGGGCTCCGTAAAGAGTACATTAGTCTCGTAGAATTTCTTTTCACGGTATCTAAAGATCTGTCTGAAATATTTTCTGAAAGTAGCGGCGCTTTCTATCTCGGGAAATTTCTGGTGCATCAAATTTGCAAGCGGCAAAAAAGTGGATTCACTCCTCTGCCGGATACCTGAGAGAGAATTATTCTCTGAAATAATTAAAAAGATTCTTTCAGGATCTTTATGAAAATTATCGAAGCTTAAATGAAAAGAAAAGAAGGTTACGGCCAGGATGAAAACAGCTAACCCAACTGCGAGCCCGGAAATATTTATTAGTGAATAAAGCTTGTGCCGCTTTAGATTCCTGAGTGCGGTGACTATATAGTTATAGAGCATAAATTTTTTTAGTTTAAGTCGGCTTGTTAGACCCCGGAATTTTTAATCCCGCTGGAATTTTCTATACATGGAATTTCTCTTTGTAATTTTCAGTCACTACATGCCCGTCGAACAGATGAATAATTCTCCTTGCATATTCGGAATCATGAGGTGAGTGTGTAACCATTATAATTGTTGTACCGGCTTCATTGAGCTGGGTCAAAATATTCATCACTTCTTCACCGTTCTGGGAATCAAGATTTCCGGTCGGTTCGTCGGCGAGAATTAATTTTGGCTTCGCTACCACTGCCCTGGAGACCGCTACACGCTGCTGCTGTCCGCCTGAGAGCTGCTGGGGAAAGTGATTTTTCCGATGCATAATCTGCATTCTTTCCAGAACTTCATTAACCTGCTTTTCCCTGTCGCTTGAAGAAATTCCAAGGTAAAGAAGAGGTAGCTCAACGTTCTCGTAAACCGTTAATTCATCAATTAAATTAAAGCTTTGGAAAACAAAACCGATATTTGCCTTTCTTAAATTTGCTCTCTGCCTTTCAGAATATTTTGAAACTTCATGACCGACAAAATGATAAGCGCCGTTTGAAGGATTATCCAGCAGTCCAAGTATATTTAGAAGGGTAGATTTACCGCATCCTGAAGGGCCCATAATTGCAACAAACTCACCCTCTTTTACTTCAATATTAATATTATTTAATGCCGTCGTTTCCACCTCTTCGGTAGTGTAGATCTTTTGAAGATTTTCCGTTTTGATCATCAGATGGTTTGACCCTTCCATTTTGACTCCTAAAGTTTTAATTTGTTAATAATTTTGCGTAGAACCCAAATATTCGGGCAAGTTCAGCAATTCTTCTTTCCAATCGGTCAATGCCGGATTAACTAAACTTATTAAGAACCGGATTTTTCTTTCCGGCCAGCTTAAAATTGTTTTTAATCTTTCGTCAGCTTCATTCAAGGTATCAAAAACTTCATAAAAAACAAGACGGTTATTTTCAAGCTTCGGGATGCACTCTCCTGAGCCAATAACAAACTTTTTTAATTCATTAAGCAAAATGTAAACGTATATTTTCAATCTGTTCCTCTAGTAAGATGGTGCATGGATGCATGAGTGCATGGATGCATGAGTGCATGGATGCATGCCGCTTCCTATATTCATATATTCATTCATACAATTCATCCATTCATTCATGCCCTTTAATTTAACACTAATTTTTCTACATCACCGTAATTATCGTAGGAAGAAGTAATAACCTTCTCCCCAGGCTTCAGACCTTGAAGCACTTCAAACACCTGCGAATTCTGCTGGCCGAGCTGTATGTTTCTTTTAACCGCGGAATTCCCGTTTATAACGAAAACCCACTGACCGCCTGTCGATTGATAAAATCCGCCCCGGGCAACCGTAACAGCTTCTTTCTGCTCGCTTAAATTCAATTTGATATGCAGAGTCTGGCCGCGCCTTATTCCTTCAGGCTGCTTGGAGGTAAAATGCATATCAACTTCAAACCTCCCGTTTGTAACCTGGGGATAAATTGTTTTGATCCGGATTTTATAATCTTGCCCATTAAAATTGAATTCTCCGTATTGACCGGTATTAACTCTGGCTATATAATGTTCGTCAATCGATGCACGTACTTTAAAAGAATCGATTACGTCTATCTGTCCAAGGTTTTCTCCTTGGGCGATCGACTCACCTATCTCGGCTGTTAATGCGCTGATCTGCCCGTTGATCGGAGCTTTAACCGTGAGATTTTCAAGCTGAGCTTTTGTAAGATTTAAATTATTCTGCATCTGCTCTACCGATGTTTCCAGCTGTGCTATCTGCTGAACCCTGAATGTTGAATCCTGAGCATATGATTCCAGAGTAAGATCTTTTTTCTTTTTAGATAATTCATATTGCTCTTTACTCCGGTCATATTCAAATTTTGAAATTAGATTTTTGCCGAAAAGTATTTTATTATTATCATAAACTCTTTCCCGATCTATAAGATCATATTCTATCTCAAGCAGCTGGCTCTGAAGGTTAAGCCTGTTCTGCTCCATTGAAAGGCGTGTGCTTCTAAGACTATTAATTTGCTGAAACAGCTGGGCTTCGTTGTACATAATGTTCAATGTCATCTGAGCATTATCCAGCTTGATTATAGGTTGACCGGCTTTCACGAAGGCGCCGTCCTCTACAAATTTCTTTACAACTCTGCCGCCTTCGCTTACGTCCAGGAAGAAAGTCTGTATCGGCTGAACCGTCCCGGTAATCGGAATGAATTCCTGGAACGGCCCATATTCTACGGTTGAAATCGTAATCTTTTCGGTTTCGATATTCAGCTTTGCACTCTGATCGCTGAAAACAAAAACGTAAAGGACGAATACAATAAATAATGAAATCGAAGAAGCATAAATTATTCTTTTCTTCGACCATTTTTTCTTTTCTATTTTTCTATCCATCTTTGATACGAAAGATTTTTGAAATCCGTCTTACTAAATTCAACTATCATACCTTCCCAAAATTTCGGCAAAACCTAATTAAAATGGAAGATAAGTGCACGTTTTTATTACATAAGTGTACGCTTCCGAACATCTTAAAAAAAATTTATTTAGTTTTGTTTAGGGTTTTTACGGAATAGATATTGTCTTAAGCAAGACAGCGTATGGCGTACAACGGATAGCGAATAGACAAATAAAAATTAATTATCATAAAACTGGGGAATACATCATGAGCAAATTTAGTTTCGAGGATATGAATATCCGGATTCTTTCGATAGGAATTGTAGATGATCTTTTAAAGATTGATGATGATTTGGAGAGTGAGCACCTTTTTAGATTTGGCGAACAATTAAAAGGTGCGGCTATGAGCATATCAAATAATATTCCGAAGGGCTCCGGCTCAGATTCGAAAAGGAATTTAATTATTTTTTAATGTTGCCGGAAGATCAGCTTTTAAGAATGCTAATATTCTTATCGTAGTATAAAGGAGAAAATTACTATCTGAAGAAAAATTAAATTGCCTTTTGGATAAGCTTGATAAAGAATACAGGATGATTACAAACTTCAAAAAACTTTCTAAACTATAGCGGCATGAGGAGCTTGCACCAAGCAGTTTTAAGCAGTCGGTATGGAAAAACGATTCACTAAAATTTTAATAATAGATGATAATGAAGATGTTCTGACAGCAGCGCGTCTTCTTTTAAAGCCTTATGTCGGGATGATAGTTACGGAAAGAAATCCAAAGATGATTCCGCAGTTATTATTAAACGACAATTACGATTTGATTTTTTTAGATATGAATTTCACTCATGATATGACAAGCGGTCAGGAAGGCTTTTACTGGCTTAATGAAATACTTAAAATCGATCCATCGGCGGTAGTTATTTTAATTACAGCATACGGCGATATTGAGACTGCCGTAAAGGCTGTGAAAGAAGGAGCAACCGATTTTGTTTTAAAGCCGTGGCAGAATGAAAAATTCCTTGCGACTCTTTCTTCGGCATTAAAACTGAGAGATTCAAGGCTTGAACTGAATGATTTAAAACTAAGGCATAAACAGCTGAGCGAAAATATTAATCAAAATTTCGATGAGCTGATTGGAAAGTCTCCTGCAATCCAAAAATTATTTAACACGATCAATAAAGTTGCCGGTACTGAAGCCAGCATATTGATTCTTGGTGAAAACGGAACCGGAAAAGAATTGGTTGCGAGGGCTCTGCATAAAAAGTCAGCCAGGTGCGAAGAAGTTTTCATAAATGTCGATATGGGTGCCATCAGCAAGACGCTCTTTGAAAGCGAGCTTTTCGGGCATGTAAAAGGAGCTTTCACAGATGCTAAGGAAGACCGTGCCGGAAGATTTGAAATTGCGTCGGGCGGTACCCTTTTTCTAGATGAAATCGGGAATCTTCCCCTAGAACTCCAGGCGAAACTTTTAACTGCAATCCAGAACAGAGAAGTTGCACGCGTTGGTTCGAACAAGCATATACCGATCGATATAAGGCTTATCTGCGCTACGAATATGCCGATCTATAAGATGGTTGAAGAAAAGGAATTCCGACAGGATCTTCTTTACAGAATAAATACAGTGGAGATCCAAATTCCTCCTTTAAGAGAAAGAAAAGAAGATATCCCGCTTCTTGCAGAGCATTTTTTCCATTCATATAAAAATAAATACAAAAAGCCCCAGTTGAGAATAAGCAGTCAGGCCTTGAAAAAGCTTGAAAATTACCAATGGCCGGGGAATGTGAGAGAACTTCAACATACAATCGAAAGAGCGGTAATACTAAGCGAAGGAGATATCCTTGAGCCGTCGGATTTTTTTATAGGGGAAAGGGAAGGAGCAATGAAGGGAGGTCGGAACGGAAAAGAATCCGGTATGCAGCTGGATAATTTTAATCTAGATGATATTGAAAAAACGATAATCCAAAAAGTTATAAGCAAGAATGAAGGAAATATTACCAAGGCAGCTAAGGAGCTGGGATTGACGCGCACTTCCCTTTACAGGCGGATGGAAAAGTATGGCCTATAACCGGTTTAGGGTGCAGGTTGCAGTCAGATCCTTTTTGCTTGGACTTTTTATTTTTCTCTTCTACTATTTACTTGACAATAAGCTTATAGTCTCCTCGATTCTTGTTCTTTTTCTTTTTTTCGCCCAGATATACCTCCTAATCCATTATGTTGAAAAAACCAATAGAGATATTTCCAGGTTTTTAAATTCAATTAAGTTTTCTGACTTCTCCCAGTCTTTTACAGAAAAAAATCTCGGGCCTTCATTTAAAGAACTGCAGAATTCTTTTAACAGCGTTATGGAGCAGTTCAAAACTACAAGATCGGAAATGGAAGAAAACTTCCAATATCTTCAGACAACGGTAAAACACATTAATACCGGGCTTGTTTGCTTTAAAGAAAACGGAGAAATAGAGCTGTTTAACGATGCAGCCAAAAAACTTTTAGGGATTAAGGAACTGACAAACATAAACAGCTTAAGCTCAACCCATCCCATATTAGTTAAAGAATTAATTACAATTGAAGGAGGAGAAAAATGCCTGGTTAAAATAAACCTGCCGCGGGGGAAAGAAGGAAGTGAAGAAAAGAATGTCCAGCTAGCCTTGGCTGCCGCAAAGTTTAAAATGAGAGGGAAAAAATTTACACTCGTTTCACTTCAGGATATAACAAATGAGCTCGAGCGGGAAAGGCTAAAGAATGAAATGGAGATTGCGCGGGAAGTCCAATTTAAACTATTCCCTAAAAAAGATCCGGTCATACCCGGCTATTTAATTGCGTCGAAATGCCTGCCTGCCTTGGAAGTGTGGGGCGACTATTTTGATTTTATTCATTTGGATGATCAGAGGCTTGGAATCGTAATCGGCGATGTTTCCGGGAAAGGGCTTCCGGCTGCAATTTATATGACTTTGACGAAAGGGGTGTTCCAGTCGTATGCCGCTTCTTCGGATTCATCTAAAGAAGTATTAACTAAATTAAATTCTTTGATTTACAGGACTATCGAGCGGGGAAACTTTATAACGATGTTTTATGCTATTCTTGATTTTAAAAACCACAAACTGCAATATTCCCGTGCCGGCCATGAGCCGGTTATCTCTTTCAATGCCGACAAAAGCAGGTTTTCGCTTCTAAGACCTAATGGGATTGGTTTGGGGCTGGAGAAGGGGAAAATCTTTTCGGATTCAATAGAAGAAATGGAAATTCAAATTTCTCCCGGTGATTCATTTTTGTTTTATACCGACGGGTTAACCGATTTCGGAATCCCGCTGCTGTCCAAAAAAGATGAAGGCAGCTCCGGAATCAAAACCGACATAATAAATATCATTAAACATAATAACTCTGTACACCCGGCAAAATTATTGGATAAAATTTCCGAAGAAATTTCGGCTGTAAATAAGAATGCTTATCAATATGACGACATGACAATGATTGCCGTTAATAAAATTAACAATGAATAATTAACACTGTACAATTTAGGAATTGTTAATTGTTCATTGTTAATTGTTAATTTTTAATTAAGCTTATGAAAAACTTCAGGATAAATTTAATAATCAGAATTTTAATACTGGTTCTTTCCATCCTGGTTTTTTTCTATACTTATTTCAATACCGGGTTTGTAGCCACATTAATTATTTTGGCCTTGCTTATCATATACCTGGTGATTTCTACAATAAGGTATATTGACGAAACAAATAAAGAATTAAGCCGATTCCTCCATTCAATTAAATATTCGGATTTTTCACAGACATTCATAAAACAAAAACTAGGGAGCTCTTTTAAAGAATTAAATAATTCCTTTAACGAAGTAATGTCCGAGTTCCAGAAAACCAGAGCGGAAAAAGAAGAGCACTACAGGTTTGTACAAACGGTAATTCAGCATATAGGTGTCGGATTAATATCTTTTAACCAGGACGGGAAGGTTGAATTCATTAACAATGCCGCAAAAAAGATATTTAAAATACCGCATCTAAATAATATTGAAACATTGAATAGTGTAAGCCCGGGACTTGCCGGAAAATTTCTGAAGATAAAAACCGGGGAAAAAAACACTATAAAAATTATTGATGAGGAGGAGATTATTCAGCTGATAGTTTTTGCCACCGAGTTCAAAATGAGGAACCAAAGGTACACTCTGCTTTCTTTGCAGAATATACAGTATGAGCTTGAAGAAAAAGAGATGGAGGCATGGCAGAAGCTGATCAGGGTTTTAACTCACGAAATAATGAACTCGGTTACACCCATTTCGTCCCTGGCCGGTACAGTTCATGAAATGATCGACCCGGCATTTAACGGGAAAATTAATTCCGGATCCGAGCCGGCCCTGGATACCGAAACAGTAAACGATATAAAGGTAGCAGTAGATACAATTAAAAAAAGAAGCGAAGGTTTAATTCATTTTGTGGATGACTACAGGAGCCTTACCAGCCTTCCGGAGCCTGTTTTTCAAATAGTTCTTATTAAAGACTTATTTGGAAGAATAAGGCGATTAATGGAAAATGATCTTAAGACAAACAATATTAAGCTTGTTATTTCCATTGAACCCGAAAAACTCGAGCTTACCGCGGATTCAGAATTAATTGAACAGGTTTTAATCAACTTAATAGTTAATTCAATTTATTTTTTAAAAGGAATTGAGAATCCCCAGATAAAACTTTCCGGACAGATTGACGAAAGAGGGAAAACAGTAATCAAAGTTTCAGATAACGGACCGGGAATAAGCGAAGAATTAATGGATAAAATATTCATCCCCTTCTTTTCAACTAAAAAAGGAGGATCGGGAATCGGGCTAAGCCTTTCGAGGCAAATAATGCGCTCCCACGGGGGTTCAATCCATATCTCTTCAAAACCTTTTGCAGAAACTACCTTCACCTTAAAGTTTTAGAACCTTCCTCTAATGCAAATTTTTTGTTGCAAATAAATTTGTTCGAGTTAATTTTTCTTTTACAATTTTCTGGCGGAATTTTGGGGAGATCAAAAAAGTCCTTTTAATTCCAAAAAAAATAAATTAGTATTGTTTTTGCAGAAGTTTCCCAATCGCATGTTTTTCATTAAGGGAGTTAAAATGAAAAAATTACATCTGATTTGCACCTGGGAAAATCATTTCAGCAAAGTTTTTGCATAAATTTGCGAAAGATTTTGCGCAATCGTTTATTGCAGCTTCGGAAGACAGATTATAAAGGATATTAAAAATTATTCTCTTGCGTTTAAATAAAAATCTCATATATTGGCATTCAAGTAAAAATTCTGCTTAGGGAATTTTTTCATCCTTCGAATCTACCTAAGAGTTCTTCCTTGCTGTGCATCTTAGATCATTCAGAAAAAGAGTGCCAATATAATTTTTTGTACTTTCATTTCATTATGATTAACTAAAATCAATTCTGCTGAATTCAAGCAGAATTGAAAATTATTTATTAATATTGATCTAAACTGATCTCTGTTTTGATGACGATGAGAAGGCTAAGATCATTTCTTAAGGAGGGTTGATACGATGAATTTTAAAAACATTCTGGTTCCAACAGATTTTTCCGATAATTCCGTTAAAGCATATGAATTCTCTCTAAGCCTTGCGAGGATCAATTCATCAAGGCTTCATATTCTTCACATTGTCGAACCGCTCTATTATAATCAGGAATTCAGCAGCTATACTGATAAAAACAGTTTCGACAGAGATCGTACTTTTGAGGCCGAGGAGGAGCTGGAAAGGTTTATTAATAAATATTCAAATGCGGAAATTGAAATTGAAAGAGCAATAAGATCCGGGAAGGCGCATGAAGAAATCATTAATTATTCTAAAGAAAACGAAACAGATTTGATAGTAATATCAACCCACGGGTGGAAAAATCTGCATACGGTTACCGGGAGCGTCACAAAAAAGGTATTAAACTTCTCAAAAGTGCCTGTGCTTTGCATTAAGGCCAATGTGGCTCCGGTAGGTGAAAGTTATAAATATGCAAACATAGTTGAGAATTGGGTAGGATAATTTTAAGGTATAGGGTAAGAGGAAAGGGAAAAGATAGATTAGAATTGCTTTAATGTTCATCTAAAGAAGAATGTCGGAAGTGCGGCTTAAATATAAAATGATTTCTTGGAGCCTTATACCTTTCAATTTTTAAACATAATATTCATAATGCCTTTTTTAAGCTTCTACTAATTTGAATTTCCATAAACTCCTCACTTACTGCTCATAAATGGGAACAATTCCCTTATCATTCATTTCCTGATCATTTAAGATAAAATTCTTACGCTTTAAAAATTTCTTTAAATTAAATAAATTTTAAACCATCCGTATTTTTAACATATTAAGCTTAATGGATATCCGGAATACTAAAAGAATATTATTTCCTTAAGTACTTAATTAAATCTTTCCTGAAAAGTTAATAAAGGAACTAATTCTAAAATGGAAAATAAGATTACAAGATTGTCCGAAGGATCCTTTGGACAAGATTACATGAATGCAAAATTGGAAGCAGTCATTAATCTTAAAAAACTTACTTCGGGTTTCAAAAAGCAATTCACATTGTTCCTAATCTTTTTAAATACGGTCTTATTTATTCCTTTTTCAGATTTGCCTGCTCAACCCTCAGGCGGCCCTTACGGTCCTATTACACAAACATATCAAATACCTCGCGGAGCCGGTAAAATTTATTATGCAGCCCCTGAAGGGAAAGCCGAACAGTCCGGTGAATCTCTTTCAGATCCAACGACGATAAATGCTGCCATTGAGCGGGCAAAAACCGGCGATGCAATAATCTTACGGGGCGGTGTTTATCGCACCGGCAATCTTGTATTTAACCAGGGAATTACAATCCAGCCTTATGCAGACGAACAGCCTGTTTTAAAAGGAACCTATGTCGCCGATAAGTGGGAAAACCTCGGGAACGGTTTATGGACAACTAAATGGGATCGCCTGTTCCCATCAGAGCCCCAAAGCTGGTGGAGACGCAATACTGAAGGGAAAAAAACACCGCTGCACCGTTTTAATAACGATATGGTTTTTGTTGACGGGAAATTTCTCCAATCTGCCGGCTGGGAAGGTGAAGTTAATGAAAACTCTTTTTATATTGATTATCCGAAGGATCCTTCGGACAAATCCGGTACGGTTTATATCGGAATCGATCCCGCAAATAAATTAATTGAGATAACTGCTTTTGATGTAGCTCTGCTGAGAACGACAAAAGAAGTTCACGGGAAAGTATCGGATAAAAAAGGGCCTGTCGTAAAAGGAATAACTTTTACACAGTATGCTTACAGGGCCATCGAAATTGAAGGGACCGATCCGGAAGGATTATCGGATGAATCAAATCACGGTAAGGAGGTAACAGGTTCTGTATTCGAAAACTGTACAATCTCGTATTGCTCAAGGGTTGCCGGATATTTCAGAGGAGACAAAATGGTTATGCGCAATTGTAAAATCAGCGATACAAGCACCGAAGGAGTTTACCTTATCGGCTCATCGGATGTGCTGTTGGAAAAAAATATTTTTACAAGGAACAATATTGAAAGGATTACCGGGTATTACCCCGCCGCAGTAAAAATCTTTGACCAATGCTACAGGGTTACATGCAATGATAACCTGGTAATTGATCTTCCGTACTCAAACGGAATCTGGTACGACGTGGGGAATGTAGACGGCCGTTTTATCAACAACTGGGTTGAAGGAGTGGGAAATATTGATCATCCTTTTTCCATAGAGCAGCCGTGGCCCAGCGACAACGGGTTTTTCTTCGAGATCTCAAAGGGTGCAGTCTGCGCTAATAATGTTTTTGTAAACTGCGACCACGGAGTATGGGCACTCAACAGTTCAGACGTAAAATTTTACCAGAATACATTTATAAACAGCACAGCCTGCATTTCACGGAATGAAAGAAGCGCTGCGAACGATCATTTCGGGTGGCATCCCAGTACAGGACCGGATGTCGATAAACGTGAGGGACATGAATTTGTAAATAACCTGCTCGCCGCAGATGAAAATTCTAAAAGGCCTCTATTGTACGTGTGGCAGTCCAAGGCTGTCTGCGGCAAGCTGACAAAGACGGAATTGAATAAACTGGACAATAATGTTTATATCCGTACTGCGGATACAACCAGTCCTCTGATCTGGTGGGCACCCGAGGAAAATAATAGGTGCACTCAATCTTACAATACACTGCAGGCATTTCAGAAACTTCACCCGGAACATTCAGTTCACAGCACCTTTTTATGGAATTACCGGGGTCCTTTATTTAAAAGCTGGCTTCTGGGAAATTTTTCATTGGTACCCGGCTTCCCGGCGAAAGAAAATGCCTCTCCTCTTCCTGAAGAAATTGTAAAGATTATAGGCAAATCCGAACCTCATATCGGAGCGTACGAAGTGAAATAATATAGGAATAGTAATTGGGAGAGAATTTTTCGGATTTACAAGCTCTCATTTTATAATTTTAAAGAACAGGTCTTCAACTGCGCTCTCCTTGCCTGCTTGAAACAAGGAGCGGACCTAAAATAATTAATCTGAACGGCTCTTCATGAATTATTAAACTTTTTCCGGAAATTCTCGAAAATAGAGCAAGGATAAGTATGTTTTATATGGAGACACGAATAATAAATAATTTATCATTTAAATCCGGCATTCTACGCCAGGCTCCATATTTTTTAAAAATCAACTAAAAGGAATTCTAATAAATGCCTGAAGAAATGAATAAGGCTGCTGAAAATAATTCTTTGGTGCTTTTTTTAGATGATGAAGAAGAAATTCTCAGCTCTTTGAAAAAGGTGCTTTTAACCGAAAAATATAAGCAGGTTTATTTCAGTTCACCGAATGAAGCAGTGAAGTTTCTTGAATCTTCGAAGGTAAATGTAATTATATCGGACATGATCATGCCGGAAATGTCCGGTGAAGATTTTTTAAATAAAGCTTCAGAGCTCTCCCCGGGATCCCTCAAGCTGATTCTAAGCAGCTTCAAGGAAAAGGCAGCCGTGCTTGATATGCTTGCCAAAGGTTATGCCCACTATTATCTTCTGAAACCCTGGTCGGACGAAGATTTAAAAAATACCCTTAATAAATTCTGCAATGTTAATGCCGACCTTGATAAGAACAAGCTGCAGAAATACCTTGGCGCCTTCAGCAGCCTTCCGGCTCCTACAAAGATGAACTGGAACCTCAACAGAATGCTTGACGATGAGAATATAAATATAAATAAGATTACCGAGGAAATAGAGTTTAATCCTTTTCTGGCCACAAAGATTCTGCAGATTGCCAATTCCGTAAGTTATGGAGTGAGAAAAGAAATTATATCAATCAGGAATGCAGTTATCCTGATAGGATTAAGGCAGCTGAAGGCTTTACTCATTTCATTCGAGCTGCTGAATGCATTTTCCAATATGGTTGACAGGCGTTTCGAACAATCGATAAATCAATTCTGGCATGAATCCCTGAAGAAAGCCATTATTGCAAAAAGGATAGCCGAAGCGTGGGGAACAAGAGTCGATAAAGATCTAATTTTTATTTCGGCATTATTATCAAATATCGGTTATCTTGTGTGGCTCTATACTGCGCCCGAAGATTTCAATGCATTCATAATGCTTTCAAAGCAGAAGCTGATGTCCATCAGCGAAGCCGAACAGAATCTTTTCTTAATCGAGCACACCAAGCTCGGGGCAGTGCTCCTGAAGTTATGGAATATGCCTTCAAAGATTATTGAGGCAGTTGAAAATCATCATTCATCGGAAGCGAAGGACGATGTAACAAAAATACTGCAGATAGCCGACTACCTGGACGGAAGCGATACTGATTTCCCGCATGATCATTCTATAGATGAAACTGCGGCAAAATTCAAGGAGACATTAAAAGTATAATTCTTCTGCGGTATCAGGTATACGTATCCTATATCCGGCATCCTATATCGCATCGGTCTTCAGTCTACAGTCCGGGGTCGAAAGTCTAAGTCTACAATCTGCAGCCGACAGTCTACAGTCTGCCTGCGCAAACCAACAAACAACCAACCGACAAAATGGAAAATGATAATGATTGCAAGATTATCCGAAGGATCCTTTTGGCAAAATTGAAAATATAATCTTGTAATTTGTAATCTTGTAATTTTGAAATAAATGATATCCGCTGTCCGGTATCTTTCTCTGCTTCATTCGTCCATCCAAATACAAACATCATCCATCAAACATCATCCATCAAACATCATCAGGTATCAGGTATCCGGAAGCCCTCAAATAATTCAAATCTATTAAATTAAATCCGATTTATTTTTATTTTTCCCAATGATTAAAGCAATTTTTTGGGATAACGACGGAATACTTGTAAATACTGAAGAACTTTATTTCAAAGCTAACCGGGAGATCTTTTCCTCGATTGGGATTAATTTGAACAAAAAACAATTTGTAGAATTTTTTCTCGTCCGGGGGAAAGGCGCATGGCACTTGGCGGAGAAAAAAGGATTTACCAAAGATGAAATCGAGATTCTCAGGCAAAAACGGAATGCATTGTATACCGAAATGCTAGTGAAAGAAAATCTACTTATTGACGGTGTTGCTGATGTGCTTATGAGTCTGCACGGGAAATATAAAATGGGACTAGTTACAAGCAGCCGCAGGAATCATCTTGAAGCAATTCATCAAAATACAAATCTTTTAAGATTCTTGGATTTCATAATTACAAGCGACGACTGCAAAACAACCAAACCTGATCCGGCTCCTTATTTAATGGCTGTGGAAGCAAGCGGGTTTAAAAAAGAAGAGTGTATTGTAATTGAGGATTCGGAGCGTGGACTGCTTGCTGCAAATGCTGCAGGATTAAAATGCATTGTGATCCCTACTGAATTAACTAAGAATGGAGATTTTAAAAAAGCTTTTAAAGTTCTGAAAAACATCAAAGAAGTTTTGAAAATTCTCTAATCCAATATTGAATAGCGAACGCCGAATATCGAATCCCGAATAACTAACGCTCGTCAGAGTCCGTAGACTCTGCGGAGTCTTTGACCGAAAATCGAATACACTGTGTTAGTCACTATCGAGGTCTACCCTCTGCACTCTGCTCTTACAAATGACAAATGACTATTGACTAATGACTGAGTTAGATCAAGATTAAGATTAGGATTAAGAGCTATCTTCCAGCTGCGTTAACCATTTCCTGTCACGGGCAGCGTAAAGCTGAACTCACTCCCCTCCCCTTCAATACTTTCTACCCAAATTCTTCCGCCCTGCGCCTGCACAAACTCTTTTGAAATTGCTAACCCTAAGCCCCACCCCTGCCTGGTTTTCTTGCCTACCTGTGTAAATCTCTGGAACAGTTTCTCCTGATCTTCCCTCGAGATTCCCGGACCGTGATCTTTTATTGAAAATTTTACTTCACCATTATTTTTACTGACTATCAGCTTAATCTTATCATTAGGCCTGGTAAACCTTATTGCATTATTTAAGAGATTTACAAAAACAAATACGCTTTTTTCCAAATCAGCATTTACAGAAGGTAAATTATCTTCTATCTCCGTTTCCAGGTCAATATTTTTTTCTGCTGCCTGCATAACCAATGCAGTCACTCCCAGCTCAACCACATCTTCAGGTTTAACGGGTGCAAATTTCAGCTTTATATTACCCGTCTCAATCTGCGAGTAATCTAATATTTCATTAATGACTCTTGAAAGCCTCAGGGTCTGGCGCTTTATATCCTGCACAATTCCTTTCTGCTCTTCATTAAGCTCTCCGAGTCTTTTATCTTCAAATAACTTCAGCGATAAATTGATTGATGATAAGGGAGTTTTTAATTCATGAGAAGCCGTCGCGAGAAGGTTTGTTTTGGCTTTATCAAGCTCGTGGAATTGAGTGACATTTTTTAATAAAATTAAATTCCCTATGAATGTTTCTTTCCTAGAGAACTCGGAATATGTAATTATGTCTTCCGTTTCAATTTTATAAAATAATTCCTGCCCCTGATTAACTATTCTGAGCGGTTTTATTCCGGAGGTCTTACCGGTTTTTATCTCTTCCGATATTCTGTATATCTCCCTTAAAAGATCATTATATGTTGTAACTTCGGAAATATAATGAGATAAAATATCTTTATCTTTTAATCCTGTTATCTGCAGAATGGTGTTATTGAGAAGAACGATCTTTCGGTTTTCGTCAAGGAGCAGAACACCGTCTTCCAGTGCGTTCACCAAAGATTCCATTCTTTTTTGTTCAAATAAAAGCTGATCAATATGCTTTGCTTCATATATTTTCAATCTTTCAGCCATTGAATTGAAAGCTAAGGCAAGCTCGCCGAGTTCATCATTTGAATTTATTTCAAGCTTCTGCTCATAATTCTTGTCGCTTATTGATTTGATTCTCTGCGTTAATTCAACTACAGGTTTTACAATTCTGGAAGGAATTGTGTAGATCAGGGAAAGAGCAATAAGAATACTTAATACCGCCGCAACTGCCATGTATATAATTACCTTGTCCGCTGTTGACTGCAATTCGTTGGTTTTCCTAGTAATTGCATTCATATTAACTTTATACGTAATAATAATATATGTTTTAACCAATCTATATTTGCTTTGCAGGTTTTGGAGTTCATCTTCATTATTTATTCCGCTTTTCTTTAAAGCTTCATAAAGGTTTAAGTATTCCAGGTAAGCCGACTGCAGATTATTTACAGTCTCTGCTTCGCCCCTCTCGGTGATATTCTTTTTTTCAAGCTCCAGGTTTTCTTCAAAATTTTTTTTCCGGGAAAAATATCCCTTTAAATGAATTGAATCTGCATTTGCTTTTTCACTCAGATAGGACAGCTGCAATGAATTCATTTCATCGAATGAATCCAGCATGCTGATCATGTAGTCGATTGAGGCATAATTATCTGTGATCGTCCCCCTGGTTTTCTGCGCAAGCTGGCTTATAAATAAAATCCCGAAGATTCCGAGCAAAAGGGTAATTGCAAACAGGATAAGGAGACTTAAATTTATTTTGCTTTTTATGGACTTCATTCCTGAGACACCAGATAAATATCGATATTTTCCTGGGCAGCTTTAGCGGCCAGCACGCGAAATAAATTTTTCGGCTTTAATCTGTAAAATATAGTAAAGCTGGGTTTTCCTATTACAACTAATGAAGCTTCTTTCCTCTTGGCAAATTCTATAATTGAACCTGCTACTTCATTGCTTTTTACTTCTTCCACTTCGGCGCCCAATTCTGCCGCAAGCTTAAAATTATTTAATAAATGTCTCTGCACCGCCGGATCAATTTTATCGGACTTTTCCTTGTCGGTCTGGACGTAAATTACATACCATTTTGAATTATAAAGCGCTGCGAGCCTGGAAGATCTTCTGATAATTTTTTTCCCTGCCTCAAAATTCGAGCTGAGCGCCGTTACAATTGCATTGATCCTTTCACGCGACTCAAGAGGTATTTCCCTTATAATTTTTCTTTCAATCTGGCGTGAAACCTCTTTCAAAGCTAAATCGCGCAGCCTTAAAAGCTTGTCTTTCTGGAAGAAGTTCTGGAGTGCGACAGGAACTTTTTTCAGATCATATATCTTCCCTTCCTCCAAACGATCGATTAGCTCTTCAATAGTAAGATCAACATTCACGACTTCGTCGGCAGAATGAATTATGCTGTCCGGTACTCTTTCAGTAATTTTAATCCCGGTTATTTTTTCGACCTGCTCGTTTATGCTTTCGATATGCTGGATATTAACCGTGCTGATCACATTTATCCCGGCCTCAATCAGCTCTTTGACATCCTGCCATCTTTTTTCATTCTTTGATCCGGGGACATTTGTATGTGCAAGCTCATCGACCAGCACTACTTCCGGTTTTTGAATCAGGACTGCATCGACATCCATCTCCTCAAGCATCTTGCCTTTGTAGAAAATCTTCTTTCTTTCGATTGAAGGAATTCCCTCCAGAAGCCTAGTGGTTTCTTTTCTTCCGTGGGTTTCAATGTAGCCGATCATTACATCCACTTTTTCTTCAAGCAGCTCTTTTGCTTCAAGCAGCATGCGGAAGGTTTTGCCTACACCTGCGGCCATCCCGATATAAATTTTCAGCTTCCCCTGCTTCGAGGATCGGATAAGATTCAGGAACCTATCTGCAGATATTGAAATTTGCGGTTCAAGCATAATTTCTAATTTTTAGTGCTGCCGTATTAATATTTTTTCACATTAGAAAATTATCTGTTTAATGCAGGATTGTTTAAAAATCTCTCTTCAAATTCTTTAAAGACATGATATATCTCATCTGAATTTTTAGCTCCCAATAATTGTTCCTTAATTTCATTTTTCATAAACTTTGTTAAGGAACCTAATAATTTCATATGCTGTTTTACGTCATTTCCGGCAATTAGGAAGAATATGGATACAGGCTGATTATCAATTGCTCCGAACTCAACCGGTACCGGAGATCTTCCAAATGCAGCTATGTATTCCTTAACAACATTAGTCGTGCAATGCGGAATTGCAATCCCGTTTCCGATCCCAGTCGACATTATCTTTTCACGCTTAAATATATCATTCTTCAGCGCTTCAAAATCGTAAACCCTTGGGTCATCTTTAAAAAGATCCGCAAGCTCATTAATTACTTCTTCCTTGCTCCTTCCTTTCAGCTGAGGAATAATTTTATCTTTCGGAATTATTTCGGAAATTTTCATCTAGATTCTGTTATAAATTTTTAAGATCAATTTTACCCTTTTTTATTTAGAAGATATATCGGAAGGTGTTCATTTCTCAGCTATTAATTTAAATGATTAAAATCTATAAGTAAAAAGGATGCCGTTAAGTATTGGAACCAGTGATGCTTTTTCTTCATTCCCGGAATTACTTTTATGATAATTGAGGATTGAGTTCGCGATAAAAACTCCCATTGCGGATCCGATTACCGTATCTGAGAGCCAATGCTTATCATCGTAGAGCCTGGAAAGGGGTGTAAGTGATGCTAAAGTATACAAACCGATTGATGCCCAGGTATTATTAATTTGGTCGGCGAGTATAGTTGAAAAGGCAAACGCAATGGCAGAATGCCCGGATATAAATGAGCTTCTGAATTGACCGACTCCTTTAAACAATTCAAACGAGGTATATTTATCTCCGGTTAAAGGGCGGGCTCTCCCTGCAATTATCCTTGCCGGAATCTGGATTATTCCTATAGTAATTAAAGACTCCGTCATCATCAATCCTGTAGTCCGCAGCCAGCTATTTTCAGCGATTAAGCCGGCAAGGTAAAAAGCGACTGCGCCGGGAGCGGCATACTGCGGCGCTCCGTAGGAAAATCCTACAGGTGCAAGCTTGTCATATATTTTAGCCCGGTTCTTAAGCATTATAATTCTGGTTTCATCATCCAGCAGGAATGAAGCGGAAACCATTACTGCAAAACCGCACAGCGTTATAAAATCTTCAGAATGCCAGTGAAGCGGAGAACTCAATGTATGCCCTACCGACCCGATGAGAAGCGAAAAATCGGATTTATCTTCGGCAATACCATTATTGATTGAACGGAATTTATTGATAAAAGAATCCGATGTTCTAATTTGATCCTGAGAATATGTTACGGCCGGCAATAGTAAGAAAAGAATATACGCGGTATTTAAGCAGTTTAATCCCGGTAATGATCTGAAATTCCGAAATCTAACATTAAATATAGCAGCAGAATTCATGTTACTAAATTAAGAATGGAATAGATGAATTCAATATAATAAAAACTATTCAAATGAAATATCAGACCCATTATGAATGTTGCCTGGAAAATCCTGCCGGCAAAATTAAAATATTCTTCTGGGATGGGGAAGAGTTACCCTGGTCTTATCATAAGTTAAAGTGTCGCTCCGCTCTGCAAATGATTCTTTTACTATTTTCTTGAACTTTTCCTGCTGTTTTATGTCGAGCAAACCAGTCAACTTCCTCAAATAGTCCGCGCGGAGCATACCTTCCCTAATATTTAATCCGCCTCCACTTTCAATTAATGAAATCACTTTATCTTTATTATAGTTTTTATCAAAAATCCTCTTTACGATTTGCCCGTTAATTGAATCAATGAATCTATCGATTGAATCCGCTGAACTATAGTATTCGCTTATAAGTCTATTAAATAAATTCTCCTGCTTTCTGTCTAACCTAAGTTCTTCTCCCAACGGCATAATTTTATGCAAAGATTCTTTTTGATTATTACCGCTGGCAAGACTTTTCTGCATCCATATAACTAATGGTATATCGATGAGCAGTACTAGGCCAATCACGAGCCAGAAGAAATAGTTCTGCTTAAAGTTTATTTCCATTTTATCACCCCTGGAATTATATTAAGAATAACTAAATAATATTTCAAGTAAATAGAAGAAACCGATTACAGAAAAAAAGTAGCCTAAAAGTGAAAACCATACCTTAATAATTCTTTCGCTGCTTATTCCCTCCACAAAGTAACCGGCCATAATTATAAATAAAACCAATAAAAAAACTATATTCATCCATAGTCCTATATCATCTATTCCTTTACTGTTTAGATTTTGAATTGCAATTAGTGTAATTAAACCCATGATAGTTATAATCTTGGGCAAATATTTTTCAAACCAGGGGAAATGACGGGAGGGATTAATGAAGAGATTTGCTAAGGTAATTCCAATACTGATTAGTACTGCAGCCATTAACCCGGGAGAGGAATTAGAAAAAGGATTCCAATTTAAATTTACGTTTCTAAAGAGGATATTCACTAACAAATAAACCGATGTGCATTCTGATCCCATGATTAACTGGCTGCGGTTAAGTCTTCCCCACCTTTCAAGAGGCGTAAAAAAATTCTTAAAGATTGTTACGAGATAATCGCCGTGCTCTTCTTTCAATTTTAATTCCCTTGCTTTCATATCTGCTCATTGAGATTTAGAAATTACAGGAAACTCCCAAGGATACAGTGTTTGAAGTTTTAGAAGGTGCTTTTCCGTTTACCGGGAATATCTTATCGCTTGCATTATCAAGTCTATATTCAATCCTGAAGACAAATCCGTCCCATTTAAAAGTAGGGACTAGAGTTACATTTAAGGAATTAAAATCTTTAATAGATGTTCCCGTTCTTACTCCTTCCGGATCGGAAAAATATTCTATTCGTGCACCGAGATCTACATTATCGGATAAAGAAATGACTGGTTGAATTCCGAACCCGGCCCAGGTAGCATCAAAGGTGGTATCAATGGTTTCAATGGTTTCCGATCCGTAGTTTACCTGGAAATTCAATGCAACTTTTGGAATAACTTTAGTAATCCCGGTTAAATCTAATGAAGTTCTTGCATCGTTGATTGGTTCCGGCTGTTCCACGCCCCAGGAGCCTGAGATACCGAATGCAAGCGGGTCTCCTAAATTTACTCCTAACCTTCCGATTATTGTTTTATCTTTATTATTATCAATCAGCCGATCCCACCCGTTAATCACTCCGAGCTTAATGTCTACCTGATTGGATGCAACATAGGTGAAATAGCCGCCAACATGGCAGAATGCTTCTGCAAGTCCATAG
>DATKLQ010000295.1:0-6151 GCA_035542335.1 Ignavibacteriaceae bacterium
AACGTCAATTAATATTCCTTCTTCGAGGCAGATAACGCCGTGATCAATTCCCGGAGAGATAAAAAAAGAATCCCCTTCTTTTAATATTTTCTCTTTTTCATTTATGATAGTTTTAAATTTGCCTTTTCCTACATAAGTAACTTGTCTATGGGGATGGCTGTGAATAGAACCGACAGCTCCTTTTTCGAACTGTACAAGCACCATCATTAATTGTTCATCAAAACCAAGAATTTTTCTCCTGACGCCTTCCGCAGTCTTTTCCCATTCAATAGTTCCATTTTCGATAAAATTTAAATTCATCTTACCGGTATTTCATTTCATAATAAACATTTTACCTATCAATCCGCCCGGAGGCATCGCCTTTTGCTAACTTTTCCACCTCTTCTATCGAGACAAGATTAAAATCTCCCGGAATAGTTTGTTTAAGGCACGAAGCTGCCGCGGCAAATTCCAAGGCTTCCTTAGTATTTTCTTTGGTAAGAAGGCCGAAGATTAATCCGCTGGCAAAGGAATCTCCGCCTCCCACCCTATCGATTATTTCCACATCATACTTTTTAGATCTAGCAGCTTTTTTGCATTCTCTGTCGTCAATCATCAGTGCGCTCCAGCCGTTCCTGGATGCAGAATAACTTTCGCGTAGAGTTATGGCTACGGCTTCAAAATTATACTTGCTTTTCAATTCGGCTGCAAGCTCGGCATACCCTTCTTCGCTTAATTCACCTTTGGTTATATTTGTATTCTTCGGCTTCAATCCCAGACTCTTTTCTACGTCTTCCTCATTAGCAATACATACGTCTACATATTCCATCAAGGGATTCATTACAGCCTGAGCTTCCTTTTCCGTCCATAATTTCTTTCGGAAATTCAAATCGCTGCTTACCTTAACTCTTTTTTTCTTCGCAGTTTTGCACGCATCAAACAGAGCAGCCTGCGTATTCTTCCCCAGCGCAGGAGTTATTCCCGTCCAGTGAAACCATGCTGTATTCGTAAATGCCTCTTCCCAGTTTACTTCACCGGAATTAATAGTGCTAATCGCTGAGAAAGATCTGTCGTAAATTACTTTTGATGCTCTTTGGCTTGCTCCGGTCTCAAGAAAATAAATTCCGATTCTTTCGCCGCCTCTAATAATATAATCATCATGAACCCCGAATCTCCTAAGATGATTTACCGCAGACTGCCCGATTTCATGCTTAGGCAGCTTTGTAATAAAATAACTTTCCAGGCCGTAATTTGCCAAAGAAACCGCTACATTGGCTTCGCCGCCGCCGAATGTAACTTCAAAATTTTGTGCCTGGACAAAACGGCTGAAGCCCGGAGTGGATAAACGCAGCATTATTTCCCCAAATGTTAAAACCTTTTTAGACATTGAATATTTTTCCCGATTTAATTTTATTAAAATTTAGGATCTTGCAGATATAATGCTCTGCATTAATATCTTAGCATTTTCAGTAAGAACCGAAAAGTTATTTTCATCAATAGCTTTCTGATTTAAAAGCGCGCTGCCGATGCCCACTGCACAAGCTCCGGCCTTAAGCCATTCGCCGGCATTCATCAATGAAACCCCGCCGGTCGGCATAAGCTTTAAATGCAGTAAAGGAGCTTTAACGGCTTTAAAGAATGCCATCCCCACAACATCAGCCGGGAATACTTTTATTATATCCGCTCCTTCCTCATAAGCAGTCTGAATTTCGGTGGGGGTGAGGCATCCCGGAATAACTGCTGTATTATTTTTATGCGAGGTCTGCAGAACTTCCTTTTTAAAAATTGGACTTACAATATATTTTGCGCCCGAATCAATTGCTCTTTGCGCGTCCTCTGCATTCAGCACTGATCCCATCCCAAGCATCATTTTATCACTAAATATTTTTGAAGCTTCTTCAAGCAGCTTAAACGCATTGGGAGTTGTCATCGTAAGTTCAATGGAAGCCACTCCCCCCGCATAAATTGCTTCTGCAATTTTATTAAACTTGCTGCCGTCTTTCAATCTGATAACTGCAACGGCTCCGTTACCTATTATTTTATTTACTACATCTGTTTTAGACATTGTCTTTCCACTATTACTAAAAATGCGTTAATATATAGATTATTTTTTTAAGTTGAATTTAAGAATTAAGGTTAAAGCCTTATCTGCCCATCCATCCGCCGTCCACAGTAATAACGCTTCCATTTAGATAACTGGACGCATCGGATGCAAGGAATACTACAGTTCCCATCAGATCATCCGGATTGCCCCATCTGCCCGCAGGTATCCTGTCGAGTATAGCTTTATTTCTCACGGGATCCTCTCTAAGTGCTTTCGTATTATCAGTTGCTATATATCCCGGTGCTATTGCGTTAATTGTAACACCTTTTCCTGCCCATTCGTTCGCAAAAGCCATTGCCAGCTGCTTTATTCCTCCTTTTGAAGCCGCATAACCCGGTACTAAGATTCCTCCCTGGAAGGATAATAAGGATGCGATAAAAATAATTTTCCCATATCCTCTTTCAACCATCTTCCTGCCGATTTCCCTTGTCAAAATGAATTGTGCTGATAAGTTTAGCTCAATCACCTTATCCCAATAATCGTCAGGGTGCTCTGCAATGGGCTTACGCAGTATAATTCCGGCATTATTTACGAGGATATCAATTTTAGAGAAGTCCTTATTAAGCTTTTTTATAAGATCATAGAGGGAAGAACGGCTAGACATATCGCATGCATATGAAAAAAATTTTTTGCCGCATTGTTTAATTAATTTTTCTGTTTCAGTAAAATCCTCCTCATTTGAAACACCTATTATATCCGCACCTGCTTCAGCGAGAGCTAATGAGTAATGCTGACCGATGCCGCGGTTTGCTCCCGTAACTAAGGCAGTCTTCCCGTTTAAATTAAATTTTTCGAGAATCATTATTTTTCCCTTTTACTTTTAACTTTTTACTTTTTACTTTTTACTTTAGATCCTGCATCGATACAGGATCCATATCGCCGAATTCCTGATTCTCGCCGCCCATAGCCCAAATAAAGGAATAATTTTGAGTAGCAGCCCCGCAGTGGATTGACCAGCTTGGAGATATAACCGCCTGCTGATTCCTGATTACAAGATGCCTGGTTTCACCCGGTTGACCCATCATATGAAATACTATTGAATCTTTTTCCAAATTAAAGTACATGTATACTTCAGAACGCCTCTGATGGGTATGCACCGGCATGGTATTCCAGACGCTTCCTACTTCCAGTTCGGTTAAACCCATTACTAGCTGAGAGCTTTTAATTCCGTTTTTATGGATGTATTTGTAAATAGTTCTTTTATTAGAATCTTTCAAGGTTCCCAGCGCTGCAGGCTCAGCATCTGTAAATTTTGTATGTGTTGTCGGATAATCTTGGTGCGAAGGATAGCTTACAAAGTAAAATTTTGCAGGATTATCTTTGCCAATGCCTTTAAAAATAATTTCTCGAGTGCCGCGTCCTATATAAAGTGCATCCTTATAATTTAAAACATGTTCTTTCTTATCGGCAGAAACTGCTCCCTTCCCGCCGATGTTAATGATTCCTATTTCCCTCCGTTCGGCAAAAAAATCCGCCGCCATTTCTTTTTTGCTGCTTTCCAGCTTCAAATCTTTATTCACCGGAATAGCGGCACCGACTATTGCCCGATCTACATCAAAATAGATAGTTTCTATTTTATCCGGATTAAAAAGATTATCAATTAAAAAAGATTTCCTGAGATCATCGGAGGACATTTTTTTATAAGACGAGATATCAGGTGTATACCTAACTTGCATATATTTGCCCAAATTTTATTTTCTCAAAGAATAATTTCCGGCAGAGTCATTTAAAATTAAAACTGAATAACAATGGGATTATCCAATTTTTGCAGGGTCATATCTAAATAAGAACTAAACTCTTCTTTTGTCTTGATTCCTTCCGGTTCTTTTTCCCAGGCTGCACAAAAATAGTAAATTATTTTTCCCGAGTCGGGTTTTAACAAAACAGCATAACTATCATTTATTTCTTTAAAGCCTGTCTTTTCATTATTATTATAAAAAAGAGCTATGCCTAAATTATCATTTGCCAACGATTGTTTCCCGTATAACGCAAAGTATGACCATGTTCTATCTCCTTTCTTTTCAAAAAACTTACAGTTGACATCTTTTGTGAAGCCTGTAATTAAATTTTCGGGATTATCAGATACTGTTAATTCTGATTTGGTTAATCGGCTGCCGGCTATAATCGAGAGGTCGGATTGCAGATTATATTTTTTATTTTCAATCTGCCATCCGTAAAAATAGGTAGTAATTGCCGATTTAACCGGACCATTGGCAGATATTTTACAAACTACGCTGTCTCTTTTAGAGACCATGTAAATTGAATCACCAACCATCATTCCGTAAGATCCGATTCCAAGGGTATTGCCGACTTTAAAAATATCCATCCCCCAATTCAGCATATTATGATAAGAATCATCTTTAGCATATATATCATTAATACCCACGTTTTTTAAAACCAGATCATGAGTTTTTTTACCGAAAATATCGATTCGGCTCCTCCAATCAATATAGTACCGGTATCCTACTTTGTCCGATTCCCAGCCGGGCCCTTCATATCTGAATAAAGCATCATGATCAGTATGATTTAAAGGGACTTTAAGGCTGTCAAAATTCTGGAACTTTCCGCCTGTATATTTTCCGTTAATCAATTTATAGTCAACTTTCATTGATACTTCGGCATATGCACGGCTTTGATATTTTTTTCCGGACTCATTATTCCGTTTAATGATGTATATAGTTTTTTTCTCTTTAGGCGCTAAGCTTGTTACAAAGCTTATATATTGCTTTCCGTCATTACTTTCTAATTGAGACGGGATCTCTTTCTCAGCATCTAATACCGCCAGGTAATTTTTAACAAACGAAAATTTTGATCGGAGCTCATCAAGACTAATCCTTATATATTCATCTGTGCGTTCAAAATCATTCGGGTTATTTAAAGAGATTCCGATCTTATCCTCCCCTGATGAACAAGATTCAAGCAGAATGAAAACAAGAGGCAGCAATATTGAATTTATTAATTTTTTCATACAGGTTCTCTTTCAAATTAAGAAAAGATTTTAAGGCAGTATACTTAACCGTTTAAGTAAACGATGCAAATATAAGCAACTGAAGCAGTGAAAATCAATGCCGATTAGAAATTAAATAGGCTTGTAAAAAAGAATCAATGAATTATTGGACAGAAATATTGATAGAGCGCTCGAGTGCCGAAATCAGTTCTTCTTTTTTAAAAAGTTTGCTTATACAATTATCCATTCCTGATTTTAGGCAGAGCTCCCTGTCATCCGGGGAAGCTCCCGCAATCGTTGTTATGATACGCGGACGGTTTTCCTTCGGGTATTGCACGCAAATATGTCTTGTAGCTTCAATTCCATCCATTTCGGGCATCTGGACATCCATAAAGATTATGTTGTATTCTTTTTTCTTTAAAGCTTCAAGCACTTCAAAAACGTTCCCGGCTATATCCGGCTTGTATCCGAATTTTTCTTAGGATTTTCAATGCTACTTACTTATTTACAACATTATCTTCCGCAATTAAAATCCTTAAAGTATGATTTGGAGATAAATTTTCCTTCTTCGCCTTCATATAAACTAAAGTCCTGAAAACCGTTGTTGTATGTCTGAAGCCCCTGCCGTCTGTACCGATACAGAAATGAAGATGAAATTTTTTTTCATATAAAAAGAAGGCTTTTTCAAGGCCGCCGGGGAAAAAATTTATACCGTACATTTAGCAGATTTTGATCTTACTTGAGGGAAAATCCAGCTGTTTCTTCATATCGGTAATTATTACATACAAGTTTCTTTATAATAAAAAAGCTTAATTGGTTTTTTTTCTATAATCTAAGACTTATTGTGGCATAATTGCTGTACATCACAAGACGAACAAATGTTTTATATCAACAGATTTAGGGAGAATGAATTGCAAACTGTAATATTTAAAAAGCACGGATATTATGTATATCTTACCTTATTGTTTTCACTTTTCTTCATTTCAAGCCCGCTATCATTTTCACAAACAAATTATATTATGAGTATCGACAACGGCAGGTATATCAATAATAATACTTACGAATTCGATATTTATATAAAAAGCAGCGGAGTGGACTTCGAGTTGACTTCTTATCAGTGT
>DATKLQ010000296.1:0-11054 GCA_035542335.1 Ignavibacteriaceae bacterium
GACTCAAAATCCAGTCTGGCTCACCCCAGGTGCCGGTTCGAGTCCGGCCTTCGGTACAAAGGGAGCTTTGAAGCTGCAAAAACTGAAGCGCATGATAAAAATGGTTTAGCATAATTCGGCTAACGTACGCTAACCGTAACCACTCAATGAAACGGGTTTCGCCTGCCCCGACATGGCGTAGACATGGCGGGTAACCGTAACCGCCTTACCATCTTTATTGTTCTGGTTTAGCGTCAATCGGTTGCGAAGCCCGTATCGTCCGAATTATCCTTTGGACAGGGCGTCAGACGGAGACGTTACGTCAAACGTTACCGCTAAACGAAACGGGTTTCGTTACCGTAACCGCTTTACCAGTATTTAGTGGATAAGCTGTGGTTTATCGTAGGTCGGCAACGATGCCAATCGAAAATTACCTCATCCAAAATTATAATTAGTATTTATAATATTTTGTCCTTTCAATATTTAAATCTTTTAATCATCAATCTTTCAATCTTTAAATCTTTCAATCTTTAAATCTTTCAATCTTTCAATTTTTCAATCTTTAAATTTTTAAATCTTCAATCTACCTTCCATTTCTTTCCCTGCTTTTACACTAATTTTTTCCTTCATTTTTGTTATCTTATTCATTAAAATTTCAGAAAATTAGCCGTTTTTAATTCAGGAGGATTTTTGGAAGAAATTCAGCAGGATCTAAATGTTCTTATAAAAAGAAGGTTTGAAGAGCTCGATGAATTACGCGGGAAAGGAGTTGAGCCGTATGCCTATTCTTTTGATACAGATTCCGATTCCCAAATAATTAAGGAAACATATAAGGATGGTGAAAGTCCGACTGTAAAAATAGCAGGGAGATTAATAGCTTTACGCAGAATGGGCAAAGCCTCATTTGCGCATATACAGGATCATAAAGGAAAAATTCAAATCTACATGAAGAGAGATGATATCGGTGATGCTTACGATGCATTTAAGCTAATGGATCTGGGAGATATAATCGGGATCCAGGGATTTGTATTCAAAACCAAGACAGGTGAAATATCTGTTCATGTGAAATCTTTAGTACTCCTTTCGAAGTCTCTCAGGCCTCTGCCTGTCCCTAAAGAAACAGCCGATGAAAAAGGAAATAAAATTATCCATGATCAATTTTCGGATATTGAGCTGCGGTACCGTCAGCGTTATGTAGACCTGGTAGTAAATCCCCATGTCAGGGATGTTTTTATAAGACGAAGCAGAATTATTTCTGCTATAAGAAATTTCCTGGATTCAAAAGGATATCTGGAAGTAGAAACACCTGTACTGCAGCCATTGTACGGGGGGGCAGCTGCCCGTCCTTTTATTACGCATCATAACACTTTGGATGCAACCCTTTATCTTAGGATTGCCGATGAGCTTTATTTAAAGAGATTGATCATCGGCGGCTTTAACGGCGTATATGAAATATCCAAGGATTTTCGGAACGAGGGGATGGACAGAACGCATAACCCTGAATTCACAATGCTCGAACTTTACGTTCCCTATAAGGATTACGAATGGATGATGCAGTTCGTCGAAGAGATGATCCCGAAAATCTGCATGGATGTTTTCGGGACTCTTGAATTCGAATATGACAATAAGAAGATTAATTTTGCTCCTCCATGGAGGCGTATATCAATGGTCGAAACTGTTAAAGAAAAGATAGGAGCGGATATTTTAACCGCAACAGCGGAAGAGCTGAAATCAGCCGCGAAAAAGCAGGATCTCGAAATAAAAAGCTGGGATAACAAGCCTAAATTGATTGACGAAATATTCAGCGAAGGAATACAGCCTTCTTTAATACAGCCCACATTTGTAATCGATTACCCGGTCGAATTATCCCCGCTTGCAAAAAGGCACCGCTCGAAGCCCGGATTAGTTGAGAGGTTCGAAGCATATGTCGGCGGCCGAGAATTGTGCAACGCTTTTTCAGAACTAAATGACCCCCTGGATCAAAAGAAAAGATTTGAAGAGCAGGCCAGGATGAAAGAAGAAGGGGATGAAGAGGCTCATGAAATTGATAATGATTTTATACGAGCATTGGAATACGGGATGCCCCCCACTGCCGGAATAGGAATCGGGATAGACAGGCTGGTAATGCTTTTAACAAATCAAACATCTATAAGAGATGTTATATTTTTCCCTCAAATGAAACCTGAAGGAAAAAGCTCTCCCGGCGGTGATGAACGTGGATGATAGCTCTATAAGCTTTAAACATATTTTTATTGTTTTTGTTTTATTGCTCAGTTCCCGGAATTTCTGTCAATCAGGAACTCTCGCCCTCAACAGCGGGCTTTATGAGCCAGCGCTTAAGGGAAAAATAATTTTAGAAGATTCTTTCCCTCTAACTTCCGTTCCGGAGATAAATTTTGATCCTTTAAATAAAAAAATAGATTACGGTATATTAACGGCAGTAGGAGGTGTAACTCTTGCTACGGGAATTGCAGTTCATATATATCAGATGAATGCTTGGTGGAAAGATCAGAGAAGGAAATTTCATTTTACAAATGACAACTTGTATGCATTAGAAATAGATAAAGTCGGGCATTTTTATGCGGCAAATCTCCTTGCTCATCTTTTTTCTTCAGGTTTAGAGGCGGCGAACTTTCAGTCGGAACAGGCTGCCCTTTACGGCAGCATTGCTTCATTGGCATTTGAAACTTATGTTGAAATTGAGGACGGGTTCGGTCCTGACTGGGGTTTCAGCCCGGAAGATTTTACCTCCGATTTTTTAGGAGCCGGGTTTTCCCTGGGGCAGTATTATTTCCCTTTCCTGAAAGACTTCCAGATAAAATTCAGTTATTACCCGTCCGAAAAATTTAGGGAAGGCCTTCATAAAGGGAACAGCATCGATGATTATGAAGGGCAGAAATACTGGCTGAGCCTTAGAGTAAAAAACCTTTTACCCGAACCTGTCTCAAAATTCTGGCCTGCTTTTTTGAATATAGCCGGAGGAATAGGAGTAAAAGATCTCGATGGAAATGGAGGAGGCCAAAGGGAATTTTATATCTCACTTGATCTCGATACTGAACAGATTCCTCTTTACGGCGGAGTCTGGCAGTTTGTGAAAAATTCATTTAACTATGTTCATTTTCCGATGCCCGGCTTGAGAATTACTCCGGATGCCGTATTTTTTGTTTTTTGTTATTAATTATTATTTAGTTGATTGAGAAAAAATAGCCTGCAAATATCCAATCTAATGTCCTTTGCTGAATTATCAAACTCAGTAAAGGGCTCAAACTATCCTTATATAATTGATGGAACTTCGGGAAATCCGTTTAAATCAATTTGAATCCGGCGCTAAAAGGCTTGCAGCCAGGCTGGAGAAGCTCGAAAAAAAGAGCAGACGGTTCGGCTATTACCGGCTGATTATTCTTTCAGCGGGATTAGTTTCCTTTCTTTTATCATATTTCTATTTAAATGGGATTTTTATATGGATCTTTCCGGCGCTTGCCCTAACGGCTTTCGGAATAACAACCGCGGTTTTTAATAAAATTGATTTCGAGATAAAAAAAAGCAGGATTTGGATCGCCTTTAAGAAAGATAATATTGCAAGGATGAAAATTGACTGGCCGAATATTCCTTATAAGAATTTCTCCGCTCCGGAAGAGGATCATCCATTTGAAAATGATCTGAATATCACGGGAAAAAATTCTCTTCACCGGCTGATCGATATTTCAACTTCATCGGAGGGGAGTTCATTATTAAAAAAATGGCTTCTTGATAAGTTTCCCTCCAAAAAAATTATCCTGGAAAGACAGGAAATTATAAAAGAATTAATCCCGTTATCAGGATTCCGTTATAAGCTTATGTTAAATGCACTCTTATCATCCCAGAAAAAACTTGAGGGGACAAAACTTTCCGAATGGTTGCTCTCATCCGCAGATACCGTTAAAATCAAAAAAATTCTGACTGCACTTTTCTTGATCATTCCCATAAATATTCTGCTGTTTATTTTATTTCTTACCGGCGCTCTTCCGGCTTATTGGACAGCAGGTGCGCTGATGTATACCGGAATTTACTTTTTCAATTCAAAGCACGTAAATGAATTATTTGAGAGATCATTAGACATTCAGGCTGAGTTAGGAATGTTTACCGGGATACTTGAGTTCATTGAAAATTATCCGGCTTTAAAGGATCCTAAGAATAAAAACCTGAACAAGCTATGCGGCTTGTTCTTAAATAAAAAAAATAATCCGTCAAGTTTTTTTAAAAGATTAAATAGAATCAATACTGCTGCGAGCTTTCAGAAAAACGCTTTCTTTTTTCTCCTGCTTAACGGCGTTTTCCCCTACGATTTCTTCTTTGCATATAAGCTTGAAAAAGTAAAACAGGAATTGAAAGATAAACTGCCTGAATGGCTTGAAGTATTTTATAATCTTGAAGCCTTGATTTCTCTTTCAAATTTTGCTTACCTGAACCCGGATTACACTTTCCCTTCTATTTCCGATGAAAAGCAGAAATTTATAATTAAAAACACTGCTCATCCTTTGATCCCAGTCCTCGCGGCGGTGCATAATGATTTTACACTGGAGAAAAAATCGGAAGTTGTACTAATTACCGGTTCAAATATGTCCGGGAAAAGTACATTTCTGAAAACGATCGGCGTAAATTTCGTTCTTGCTTTTGCGGGGAGCGTAGTGAATGCATCAAAATTTGAAACAAGTCTTTTCAGATTATTTACCTGTATCAATATAAGCGATTCAATTACCGACGGGATTTCTTATTTTTATGCCGAGGTAAAAAGATTAAAAAATCTTTTAAATGAAATAAGATCGGAAAATGATTTAATGGTCTTTTACCTCATAGATGAGATTTTTAAAGGTACCAATAATCTTGAAAGATTAATCGGAAGCAGGTCCTACATTAAAACAATTGCAGCGCTGAACTGCACCGGGTTTATTTCTACTCACGATCTTGAACTAATTAAGCTGGAAGAGAATATTTCCCGGGTGAGCAACTACCATTTTAAAGAAGATCTTTCAAACGGCAAAATGCATTTCGATTATAAATTAAAAAAGGGGCCTTCACCCACTACAAACGCCCTGAAGATAATGGAGATTGAAGGGCTGCCGGTTGAAAGATAAGCCTCGAATAAAAATTTATTATGGATAAAATTTGAAATACAGCATAATAATTCCCGCTCTCAATGAAGAAAAGCTGCTCCCGCAGCTGCTCGATCAGCTTGCGAATCCTTTGCTCATGGAAAAGTATGGCTATCAAATAATTATTTCCGACGGACAAAGCACCGACCAAACTGTAAAACTGGCAAAAAAATATCCAGGGGTTTCAATCGTTTACTCTGAGAGCGAAATGCAAAATATTGCCGGGGGAAGAAACCGGGGGGCTGAAAAAGCAGCCGGAGATATATTGATTTTTACAAACGCGGATGTAATGTTTAATGATCCGGAAAAATTTTTTCTTTTCCTGGAGAATAAATTCATTCCTTCGGATTATTCGGCTTTAACCTGCAAAGTAAAGGTATTCCCCGCGGAGCAAATTTTCTCGGATATTGTTTTTCACTGGATTTATAATAATTATTTTAGACTGCTGAATTTTATAGGACTCGGAATGGGAAGAGGCGAGTGCCAGGTAATCCGGAAAGAGATTTTTTTAAAAGCCGGCGGATATAACGAAGATCTTGCCGCCGGCGAGGATTTCGATCTCTTTAAAAGAATCAGGAGGTTTTCAAAAATTCTTTTTACTAATAAGCTCTGCGTTTATGAATCGCCCAGGCGCTTCCGGAAAATCGGTTATTTTAAAGTTACCTGGTCGTGGATAGCAAATGCATTTGCAGTAATTTTTAAAAATAAGTCTATCTCAAATGAATGGGAACAAATTAGATAAGAATAGACCCTATACTATATTGACAACACGGAAATCCACGGATATCCGTGTTAGTCCGCGTCATCTGTGTAGTCCATGTTCTATTCTTTTATTAATAATAATAATCTGTAGCAATATTAATTTTGCACAGACCGAGTATGTCCCCTCCGATAATCCGGTTTATGATTTTCTTGAAAGAATGGAATCACTGCAGATTATAAACGGATATAATTCTTTTGAAATTCCTGAAACAAGAAAAAATATAGCAGGATATTTGAAGGAAGTTATAAAAAATGAAAACAAGCTTGATGAGGTTGATAAAAAAATTCTGGATGATTTAAAAATTGAATTTGAGCTTGAAATCTACGGAACATTAAAAAATTCCGAATCTTTAATCGGTTCCGGCACATACGATTTCCTTTCACAAAAGGAAAAATATTTATACTTCATGTCCGATTCTTCCAATGCCAATCTTTTCATAAATATACTTGGTGACGGGGAAGGAATATTTTTAAATGATCCTGGTTACAAAACATCTGCTTTCCTGCCCTCAGTCGGCGGCGAAATCCGCGGAACATTCCTTGATCATTTCGGGTTTTTACTAAAGGGGATAAACGGGTTTGTTTCCGGCAGTAAAAAAGCGGCATTGGCAAGAAAAGACTTGGCATATAATTACAAGCTGAATGAAACTCCCCATGAAACTTTCTTTGATGAAACGGAAGGATATCTTGCCGCCGATTTCAATCTCATCCGGTTCAAATTCGGAAGAGACAGGATGAGAATAGGCTATGGAAATGTTAAAGCTTTTCTTGACGACAATTCTCCGCTGTTTGATTACCTCTCTTTTAAGCTGAATTACAAATTTTTCACCTTTTCATATTTCCATGGAAAATTACTGGGCAATCCTTCAGTCGAAATAGATCCAATAGCCGGACCGGTTAATGTTATAGAGGAAAAATATTTCGGCTATCACCGGATAGGATTTAATGTTTCGAAGGATTTCGATTTCGGATTGGGAGAAATGATTATATACGGCGGCCGTCCGTTGGATTTTTCCTACCTGAATCCTTTCAGCTTTTATAAATCAGTTGAACATTCGAACAGGGACCGGGACAATGCAATGCTGTTCCTGGATATCAACAACAATTCGTTTTTAGGATTGAAATTATTTTTCTCCCTGCTGATTGATGATATAAAATTCGGCACAATCGGCACAGGCTGGTACGGCAACCAGACGGAAATCAATGCCGGGTTTAAAAGCTATAATCTTTACCCCGTTCTTCCGCTCGATATCCAGGTTGAATACCTCCGGACGGAACCGTATACTTTTACGCACCGCTTAAGCAGGAATACTTTTACAAACTACGGCTATAACCTCGGTCCTTTTCTTCAGCCGAATAGTGAATTGTTTTTTTTACAAATAAACTATAGGTTTAATTACCGTTTAATTTTTTCGGCAGGCTGGTCTTATGCTCTTCACGGAGCAAACCCGAAAAATCCCGACGGAACCGTAAAAGAAAATGTCGGCGGCGATATTTTGTTAGGACACAGGGTATTTGATTCTGATGCGGCAAAATTTCTCAACGGTGATATGGAATATTACCGTAGATTTTCGGCATCTTTAACTTTCGAGCCAGTAAACCGGTATTTTTTTACTTTGAGAATAATTAATTTTGACGATTCTCTCCAGCTTGAAAAATCATATAAAGAAATTCAAACCTTTTTGAAATTAGGGATCATGTTTTAATGCAAAGGAGCTATTAATGAAAGTACGAAATTTAAAAATTCCCATGTCTATTATTCTTCTTTCTATAGGAATTGTTTTGGGAATTCAAATTGAAAAAATATTTTCGGGAGACAACCTCAGGGAAAGCATAATTAAATTCAATGATGCCCTAACATTTACGGAAAAGTATTACGTGGAAGAAGTAGATACACAGAAGCTGGTTGAAACTGCTATTAATGGAATGCTTAGCGACCTTGATCCTCACTCCGTTTATATACCTCCGAAGCAGCTGGAATCTGTGGAAGAATCTTTCCGCGGGGATTTCGAAGGTATTGGGATTGAGTTCCAGGTAGTAAATGATACCCTTACGGTTGTCTCAGCTATAAGCGGCGGACCCAGCGAAGCTCTTGGAATTATGGCCGGCGACAGAATAGTGAAAATAAACGGGAAAGAAGTAATCGGCATTACGAATGACGAAGTGCGGCAGAAGCTCCGCGGGAAAGCCGGAACGAAAGTAAAAGTATCTATCGAGAGGCCGGGTATTAAAGGTGCTATTGATTATGAAATTACACGGGATAAAATTCCTCTTTATTCTGTCGATGCCGGGTTTATGCTGGATAATAAAACAGGTTATATCAGTGTCTCAAGGTTTTCCGAAACGACTTATGATGAAGTGGTTCAGCAGCTTAAGCAGCTCAGCGGCTCCGGTATGATGCAGCTTGTACTAGATTTGAGAGGAAACCCGGGCGGCTACCTTGACCAAGCCGTAAAAATGGCGGATCTCTTTATTGATGGGCATAAAAAAATTGTATTTACAAAAGGAAGAAGATCGGAATTCGACGATGAGAAAGATGCTTCCGAAAGCTCACCGTATGAAAAAATTCCCCTTATAATCCTTGTGAACAGGGGAAGCGCTTCGGCTAGTGAAATAGTTTCCGGAGCTGTGCAGGACTGGGACAGGGGGCTCATTGTCGGTGAGACTACATTCGGCAAAGGACTTGTTCAACGTCAGTTTTCTTTACCCGATAACTCTGCACTTCGTCTTACAATTTCCAAATACTATACTCCGTCAGGAAGGTTAATCCAGAGAGATTATAAACACACTGCGAATAGGGAAGATTACTATTCCGAAGTGACGGATCGTGATGAAAAAGAAGGTGATAATCTATACCATTCTGCCGAAAAAGATTCCGCAAAACCTGTATATAAAACACATGCCGGAAGAATTGTTTACGGCGGCGGCGGCATTACTCCCGATTATATAGTTAAGAGCGATAATCTTACGGAGTATACAATAAATCTTTTAAAGAATAATTTATTCTATCTTTATGTTTTATCTTACCTGGACGTAAATGATAAGAAAATAAAAGAACAGTATGGGAATGATCTTTCAAAGTTTATTAATGAATTTAACTTTAGTGCGGATGAAATAAAGAAATTCCGGGAATTTTCGGAATCAAAAGGCGTGAAATATAACGAGGAGCAGTTCAAGCAGGATTTCGATTACATCTCATCCAGATTAAAAGCTCAGATTGCCAGAAACTATTGGAAAAATGAAGGCTGGTATTCGGTAATGCTTAAAATAGATAATCAAATTTTACAGGCAGAGAATTTATTCGGCGAAGCTAAAGACCTGGCAAATCTTAAATGAAAATTCTTTTTAAAAGATTTTTTTTGCCGGTATTATTTTTTTTTATCCCTTCAACCGGTTCAGGTTCATTAACGCACCAATATATATTTAAATTCCATAAGTCAGCTGATTTGCAGGCGGGTGAAGACTTTACTTATCTGGTTAGCTATTCTCTGGTTAAACTGGGTGAAGTTAGAATTAAAATACTTGATGTAAAGGAAACCGGGGATGTAAAGATTTACAGGGCTGCTGCATACATGGACTCGTACAATGTTCCCTTCGTTACCCTTCATCAAATTTATGAAAGTACTTTCAGCCAAGACAACAGGCCTCTTAAATTCCGCGGCATCGTAAAAGGCGATGAATATACCACCTTTACCGATTATGAATATGACTACGATAAATCATCGATTCATGTTAAAAAAGGAAAGGTAAAGCCTTACCAGCTGTGGACCGACTCATCAACTGGCGTCGATAAAATTTACCAGGACGGGCTTTCAATTCTTTTTTTCGCGAGAATGAATTTTGGAAAGTATAAATCCGTAAATGTACCCTGCTTCGTAAATGAGAAAAAGGTGAATACGAAACTAAATTATTATACCGACGTAACCGATGTTTCCATTGATGCGGTCGACTATGACGTAGCCTGCCTAAGGCTCGACGGCGAAACCGATTTTGTCAGTGTATTCGGATTAACCGGTTATTTTCAGGGCTGGTTCTCAAATGATGAGGCAGTAATACCAATCGTAGCCGAAATGAAGGTTATAATCGGAAATGTAAGGCTTGAGCTGATCAAGTGGAATAGGAAAGGGTGGAAGCCTCCGGAGTATAAAAGTGAATGAACAAAATTTAAATAATTATGAAGAAAAGCTTTATCCTTATCTTGAATTCTATCCGAAAATAGATAAAACCGTTTTTCTAGCTCCGGGGGTAAAAATAATTGGGAATGTTGAAATCGGCGAAAATTCAAGTGTTTGGTATAACACAGTTATTCGGGGAGATGTTCATTATATTAAAATAGGATCATATACAAATGTCCAAGATTGTTCCATGCTGCATGTGACAAGCGGGAAATTTCCATTGAACATCGGCAGCAAAGTCACAGTCGGGCATTCCGTGAATCTGCACGGCTGCACATTGAAGGATTTGTGTTTAATCGGCATCGGCTCAATAATACTTGACGGTGCAGTTATCGGGGGAAACTCGATGGTTGCTGCAGGTGCAGTAGTTATCCCGGGTTTTGTGGTGCCTTCGGGAAAACTTGCAGCAGGAATTCCTGCCAAGATTATTAGAGATCTTACAGTTGAAGAAATCAAAGAAATCGAAAATTTGGCTTTTAGGTATAAGCAATATTGCGATTTGACCATAAATTCTTTAAAACAATTATAATCTAAAATGTTTGTTAAATTTTGGGGTACACGGGGATCAATCCCTGTACCTGGTCAGAGCACCATTAAATACGGGGGGAATACGCCATGCGTAGAACTGCGCACCGATGACAATCACTTAATCATCCTGGATGCGGGCAGCGGAATCAGGGAACTGGGCAAATCGCTAATTAATGAAAAAACTAAAAATCCTATTGATATTTTTATCAGCCATTACCATTGGGATCATATCCAGGGAATTCCGTTCTTCCTGCCGCTCTATGAAAAGGATTATAAGATTACTTTTTACGGGCAGAGCGCTGACGGCATTGAAATAGAAACACTTCTGAAGAGCCAGATGGCCAGATCGTTTTTCCCTATTGAAATTGGCGAAATAAGAAACGATCTCACCTTTTGCAAGATCCTTTCCAAGAACACTTATGTAATCGGCGATTCTAATGTAAAGACTTTTACGGCAAATCATTCTTCACCGACTCTT